>JAYTFV010000461.1:0-3823 GCA_043734065.1 Planctomycetota bacterium | reverse complement strand
GTCGATCCCGCGATTGGTCTGGTGCAGGGCTTGATCGATGGGTTGACCGTTCGGACCCTCGGGTGCGTTGCGATTCCCGGCCTGCTCGATGCCGTTGGGCTGGAGGTTGGGGTTGGGGTTGAACTGCGGCGCGGAATTATTCGGGAAGAACCCATTCTGGACGCGACGGCCGGAATTCGAGATCGGCCCCGCGGGAGTGGGTGTACCCGCATACTGCCCGTCCAAGGGATTCGCGGGACGTGCCCCGTACTGCGGTTGAATCTGCATCCCGGGGGCGACTCCCCGAGGATCGTCCGGGCTGTCCAGGACCAACGGTGTATTGGACATCTGCTGCGCGCGTTCATCGATCGTGCGGTAGGCATCATCCCGCTGCCGGGTTAATTGAGCGATTTCCGCCTGCTGCTGCTCAATGGTCAGAACCTGTGGCGAGGCCTTATCGAGCGCAGTGCGTTTGTCGCGCATCTCAGATGTGCTCTGCTCTCTCGCCGAGGCCAATCGCTGTCCGAGTTCTTCCGTCGTCACGCCGTCTTTCCGCTGCCACGGCAACTTCACACGCTCCCCTTCACGGGCCATATCGGGGCGTCCCTGGGGGAAGAGTTGGGCCAACTCCTGGCGGACTTCGAGATCATTCATGACGCGGCGGTAGGTCGACTCAGCGAGGTTGTAGTTCCCCTGCTTGGCATACACGAAAGCCAGGTTCTTGATGGCCAAAGTATTTCCGGGATCGAGCTGGGTGGCTTTTGACAGCATCCCTTCCGCCTCGGAGAACCGGCTCTGCAATGCAAACGACCATCCCAGATCGCCGAGAATCTGGCTGTTGTCGGGATCGCCATCGAGTGCCGCGCGGTAATGGATTTCTGCCGACCGATAATTCTGCTGCAGATCGCAGACAATCCCCAGTCCGTGGTGTGATTCCGGGTTGCCCCCTTCCAGGGAGAGGGCCTGCTCGTAACTGCGGTGAGCCTCAGTCAGGTGCGCGGGATTTTCATCCTTGTAGAACGTCGACAGGGCACTCTCTCCCCGGTCGAGCAGCGCAGTGATCGAATCGTTCTTGGTCTTGGTCTTCGCCTTCGCGTTGGCTTGACTCTGGCCCTTGGCTTTCGCTTTGGAGGAGAGCGGCAGCCCCGCTTGATCCTCGTCGTCATCCCGATCCAGCAACGACAAGACCGACTTGTTCTTGTCCTTGTCCGCGATCGGCGGGACCGACGACTGGCTGCTGAAGAAGCGGGCCAGGCTGTGGTTGGACTGGCAACCACTGGCGAGCAGGATCGCTCCCAGAACCAGCGCGAGACGGGGGCGGGCTGCCGCCGATCGCGCGGTCGAGAAACTCGCCTCGGGGACCGAGAGGAGGTCGGTGATCAGCGTCGGGCGCCGCATCGAATTCTCCGGGGTCATGTTTGTTCTCGAAAGGGAATGCCACCCGCCCTGTCTGGGAACACAGCGTGCGGGAGTTCAGAGACAGCGGGGCACCCCCGGTCTCACCAGTGTCCGTCGGTGCGAAACCTGCGGATCACAGCGTGAAAGACTTCCACGCCATCCACACTTGTAAGTCGGCTGCCCGGAACGTGTCGAGAGGGAAACAGAGGCAGAGAACCACCGGAAATCCCGTTTTGTCATTATGACCAGTCAAAACCGTTAAGCGGGTACAACTCATCTTTCCCCAACCGGCAGTTTTTGCTATTCCTCCCGCATGCACGCGGCGGGATCGGCGGTCTGGGAAGATCAACTGGAGGATCTTTCAGCTCCGTCACATCCCGCCGCAGGTCACTCAGGAGTTGGACCGTGCCCAGAAAAGGACGTCTGGTACAGCCTCGCCACATCTTCCCGTGGGTCGCGGCTCCGTATATTGAGATGCTGCGCATCCTGTGGCGGATCGAGCGGTTCTGCTTCCTGCCGATTCGCTATCTCCGGGCGTGGACCATCTCCGCCATCTTCGGCGTCATGGGGGTGCTGTTCTCGGTGGCGCTGTTCATCCCGCGTCTGGCACAGACCGAGGCCCAGGCGTCTCCCGGCAGGAACACCCGTAAGCTGATCAACCGCTACGACATGCCGTATATCCCGGAAGAGGATCTCGTCCTCCCGGAAGGTTATCAGGCCAGCCCGGCGGACAACTTGCCCGGGGACTTGACGCTCCGCCTGCAACGCACCCACATTGAGGACTTCGACCAGGGCCAAAAGATCACGACTCATTCGAAGGTCTTCGTCCCTCGACGCTCGTCCATGGCGCAGCGTGACAACTGGTCCCGGCATCTCTTTCAGCCAGCAGAACACGACGAACAGACGCTCCAGTCCTACGTCCGCCAGGCCCGCGTCCACGCCACCCCGGTCGCGGCACTGATCCCCGAGTACGTCTCTGACCCCGGCAGCGGAGCCTCCCGCACTCAGCACCAGCAGTCCCCCACGCTGCTCATCTCCAAGAGCGTGCCCCAGGTTCTCGGTCCCGATGAGCCGCTGACGTACATCATCACCGTCACCAACAACGGCCAGGAACCGGTCGAGTCGGCCACCGTCGAAGAGTACGTCTCCGACATCAACCGCGTGATCAACTGCGAACCCCGCGCCTCCGTCTCGCCCGACTACGGACACCTCATCTGGGATCTCGCCCAGTTGCAGCCGGGCGACGAGCGACAACTCCGGGTCACGATCCAGCCCGACAAGCGGCGTGCGCTGGCACAGGACACGCTCGTCTCGTTCTCATCCGCACCGATTATCGCCCAGACTCTGGTCCGCGAGGCACCGCGCGTGCCGCCCGCTCTGCCCGTGGAATCAGAGCCGGAACCCGTGGTCCCTGAAGTCGTCCCGCAGGCTGTCACCCGTCCCACCGTCCCCGGTCGCCCCCAGCTCGTCATCAAGTTCGATCCCCCGAATGCTGTCCAGGTCGGGGAAGAACTGGAGGCGTACTACACCGTCACCAACATCGGCACTGCCGACGCCACCGGGATTCGTTTACTCGTCGAAGTCCCCGCTCAGTTGCGACATCGCTTCGGCGAATTGGTCGAGCACAAGATCAACCGACTGGCTCCGCACGATTCACGTCGCGCGCTGTTCGCCGCCCTGGCCGAAGGCTCCGGTCGGTTGCCGCTGAACTGGACCCTGGAGGCGAACGAACTCGACAGCCAGTCTGATTCGGAGTGGCTGGCCGTGCTGCCGGGGCCAGCGTCGGCTCCAGTCCAGAGTTCGATCCCCATGAAGAGTTCACTCCCCACGCCGAACTCGATCCCGACGAAGAGTTCGATCCCGGCCAAGAGTTCGATCCCGGCCACCGAGCCGACCCAGATCGATGAGGAGCCACTTCCGATCCCGACGACCAACCGCTGGAACGGGACACGCACCAACCCCGCCGGTGGCGGCGGCCCCTCTTCGATTCCTCACGGGGCCGATCCCGTTCTGGGCGGCGAGTCAGGCGCCGTGACTGATCCGGCAGCGACACAACCCATCGACCCTGTCCTCATGCCGGACGAGCCCTCACTGAGAGGTCACGGCATCCAGCCCCCCAATGACCAACTCCCCACAGAGACCGATCCGCGACTCCTGGAAAGTACCATTCCCCCCGAGGGACTCCCGACCGAGGGATCAACCCCGGTGAAGGCCCAGTAGGCGAGAAGCCGCACCACCCAGTTCTCACACCGATCCTCCCCGAGCGACTCACCTCCAAAAGGTTGGCGTGCTGAGCAAATTTTCGGTGCCAGCTCGGTCCGAAAAGCCAGCGTTCCCCCATTGCACTGCAAGCTAGGGAAGTCTGCGAGCGATGAGAGAATTTTCGAACAGCCGAGAAACCCTCTGCACCCCGAAGGGGTTGCACATCACAGCCCAGGGTCGCGAC
>JAYTFV010000460.1:0-4911 GCA_043734065.1 Planctomycetota bacterium | reverse complement strand
GACTGGCTGGAGTTTCGTCCTCGAATCGGACCCGGGAGGAATTTGCTGCCTGTGCCTGACAAGGAGTTGTATCCGGCGGTGGGAATTCTGACTAAACGCGGTGCGGAGATCGTCCCGCAGTTGTTGGAGCATGCCGTCGCAGGGCCGCGATCCGATAGCTATGGCTATCGGGCCAGATACTTGTTCCAAAATGTCATGCCCGATGAAGCCGAGCGGAAGAAAGCCCTCGCCGACTTCGCCGACAAACACCCGGACAAGAAAGAGGCCCTGGCGATCTTTACGCCTTCTCCGAAGGTCGTGATCAATGGAAATGCGGTAATATCCACCGGCAAGTACGGCGACAGATATTACTCCGTCGGTCAGTGGAAGCGGATGACGATCGATGCCAAGAAGAAGGACGCCCCTCCCAAGGTCGCCCCTCCGCCGAAGTGACGATCACAGGTTTCCCACCGGTTGATTTTGACAGAATCGATCCGCTGGTCCTGGGCAAGCACCACAACTGCGACAAGGTGTGGCTCACCGGGGCGAACGTGCCCGGCGATGGAGGGGCCTTTCGCAACACGGTCTCGGCGGACCAGTTGATGGCCGAGGTGCAGGGGCAGTCCACGCGGTTCGCGTCGCTGGAACTGGCCATTGAGGGGCATTCGCTGGCCTGGTCGCGAGACGGCATTCAGATCCCGGCGGAACGCAACACTCGCACCATTTTCAACATGCTGTTCGGCGTCGAGAAGGAGAGCAAGAGCGAGATTCTTCGCCGCCTCACCCGGCGCGGCAGCATTCTCGATGTGGTGGCGGAAGATGCCCAGCGTGTGAACCAGAAGCTCGGCAGCGCGGACCGCTCCAAGCTCGACGAGTACCTCACCGCCGTGCGCCAGGTGGAGGTCCGCACCCAGCGGGCCGAGTCGTGGTTGAACATCCCCAAGCCGAAGATCGAACCCGCCGATGAAGCCCGCCTGACACGCAAAGTCGAACTGACGCGGGTCCGGGAATACTACAGCCTGTTCAACGAACTGATGGTGCTGGCTCTGCGGACCGATTCCACCCGCGTCATCACCTGCATGATTTGCAGCGAGTCCAACGGCGGAGCCATCCCCGACATCGGCATCTCCCAGGCCCGCCACGGTCTGTCGCATCACAACGGCGATCCGGAACAGCTGCGACGCTTGACCGAGACGGATACGTTCCTCGTGGAGCAGTTCAGCGACCTGCTCGATCGCTTGAAGGCATGCCAGGAAGAGGGCCGCTCGCTGCTGGACACCACGCAGGTTCTCTGGGGCAGCGGCATGGCCTACGGTCATAGTCACGGCAACGCCAACCTCCCGACGCTGCTCGCCGGGGGACGGGCTCTGGGGTATCAGCATGGCCAGCACGTCGACTTCAACCTGCCGAAGATCGGCCAGTACAACGTCGCCGACGCCAACGCCCACTACCGCATCTGCTCCCGCCCGGTGGACGAGAACGCGCGGCTCAGCAACCTGCTGCTGACCATGCTGCAGCGTGTGGATGTTGAGGCCGAGCAGTTCCAAGACAGCCTCGGCACTGTATCGAAGGTTCTGGCTTGAGTGTCGTCTTTCGCTCCGCGAAAGAACGTCCTTTCGCGGAGCGAAAGGCGACACTGGCCGTCCGACGGACTCTGGCATCACATCCACAATGGAGACATCGCACATGGGACGAGTCACAGCAGTCGCGCAGATCTGGAATCGGGAAGACTTGTGGATGGTCGACCGGGGATTGTTGGCGGCAGATGCCGTACGCCATGTCGAAGTCCCGGATGCACTGGTGGATACGGGAGCCATCATCCTGTCTCTGCCGACTCGCATCATCCAAAAACTGGGACTGAAAGCCATGGGAACCAAACAAACCCTCACGGCGGGCGGGCCGCGCGAAACGACCATCTATCAGGCTGTCCGCCTCTGCGTGTTGGAT
Organism: Planctomycetota bacterium; assembly: GCA_043734065.1. Classification (GTDB taxonomy): domain Bacteria; phylum Planctomycetota; class Planctomycetia; order Planctomycetales; family Planctomycetaceae; genus TH-plancto1. The sequence goes on along the minus strand of JAYTFV010000460.1, from coordinate 2,985 downwards.
CGGGAATGCACGGTCGATGTGTTGGAAGTCCCGAATTCCGTCCCGGTGTTGATCGGCCAAGTCCCGTTGGAGATTCTCGATTTGGTCGTGGACCCGCCGAATCGCCGCCTGATCGGGAATCCGGCACATGGCGGGCAGCAGATGTTCGAGGTGTTTGTCACGAAGGAGGCATGACGCGCTGCACGCCGAAAAACATCCTGCGTCCTCACTCCAGACTTCCCTGAGACGACACCACATCATGCCCCGCTTCTCACGATTCGCCGTCCTCTGCTTGAGCCTTTCCGTCGCCTGGCTGCATGCCGCCGACCCGCCGAAGTTTCGCACGGACGATGGAGCGGACAAATCGCTGCCGCGGTTCGCGCTCGTCGACGGCCAGTTTCCGCCCGAGAACTCGGCGCATGCCATCTCCGGGGAATTGATTCAGGTCGACCACCTGGAACGCCGGTTTCAACTGCGCGTTGATCGAGACGACAGCCAGCAAGCGGGCTACTTCGACCTGCCACTCGACAGCGTCATGCTGCCGTACGGGTCGATCTACTACCACGGGGCTCCCGCCGCGTTGCAGGACATCCCGCTGGGCACGCATCTGCACGGGTTGTACTACCTGAAAGCGGCCGACGATAAGTCGTCGCCCGCATCTGCTGCGTATCGCCGAGTGACTTCAGAGGCGGCGTTCAAACGCTGCTTCCGGCTGGAAGACGATTTTAGTTTTCACGCGCGGCAGAAGCAGACGTGGAAGATCGAGAAGGTGAATCTGGCAGAGAAGAAACTCACCGCCACGCTGCAGAGCGAGGGGACCGCCACCGGTCAGCCCAAGACCTTTGACCTGCTCAGCAGCACCCTCGTGCGGATGGGAAACGGGTTCAGCACTTTGGAGGCTCTGCAAGCGGGGCAATCGGTCCAGTTCAATCTCACTTGGGCCACGCTCTACGGACCGGGCCGAATTCTGGAGATCTGGCTCGACGAACCGAGCCGTCAGCTCGCCACATCCCAACAGTTGGAACGTCACCGAACTCATATCCGCGAGCGCGGGCTGCCGGGCTGGGTCAAAGCCGTCGATGACGAGAAACAGATCGTGACCATCACCTTCTTCGACGGCGTCGACCTGCTACTGTTCGAGGAGCTGAAGGGGATCAACGAGGAGCCGCACGGTTGGCCCTTCTCGAAGAAGGAGGACGACCCGAAGGCTCCCAAGGGGGGCATCGCCGTATCGCGCGAGAGCCTGATGACGTACGACCCGGTCAACGATCGCAAAGGCGGGAACATCCTGGCCATTGAGAAGGTGCCCGTCGGACCCGGATGCAGCGGAGTGCAGATTCAGGTGAAGTGCTGCATGCTGCTGGAAGGCCATCGCCCCGGAGGCATCGTCCGCTTCTACCCCGCCCCCTGGAAGGTTCTTGCGCTGCCTCATGAAGAGCAGTTCAACGGGCGCGAATGACCCTTGTCGTCTTTCGCTCCGCGAAAGAACGGCCTTTCGCGGAGCGAAAGGCAACACTAAACCCCATCCCGAAAGACCCAACATGACATACCGTGCTCTCTTGATCGCGTCACTCGTCGCCGCCGCTTCACTCGGCTCCGTGGCCTTCGCCGCCGAACCTCCCGCGGCGCTCGCTACGGTCAAAACCCAAGCGGACCTCGATGCCGTCATCGCATCAATCAAAGACGCCGACTTCAAGCAGACACTCCGGGATCACTCCGCGGCCTTGCTCGCCGCTGCCGAGCAACACGCGCATGTCGAGGCTGTCATTCGCACAGTCGAGTCCTCACCCGGCAAGGTCGAGAAGATCAACACCACCCCCGCAGCCTTGAAGAAGGCCGCTGGCGGCGACATCGCTCTCTTCGACACGCTCACGCTCGTCGACCTCTCCATCCCCAACGCGGGACCACATGACCCCCGGAAGGTCGACCCTTACGACAAAGCCTTCTTTGAGCATCTGGGCCACATCCAATCACTGGAGTCGCTCAATATCATCGCGACCAAACTCAACGATGAATGGATCGCTCCGCTCGGCAAACTTACAAACCTCAAGACCCTTCGCGTCATCAATAACGGGAAGCTGACCGACGCCGGGCTGGAGCAACTGGCCGGGTTGAAGAACCTCGAGAACTTGGGCTTCATCGGCACCGGCATCCAGGGCCACGCCTATGCCAAGATCAACGATTGGAAGCACCTCGTGCGGGTTAGCCATCGCGGCAGTTCGATCGACGACGAAGGTCTCCGCCTGCTCTGCGAACACCTGCCCCAGCTCGAAAGTCTGATCCTGGCCCATGCCAAATTCACCGATGCCGGAGCGGTGCATCTGGCAAAGATGACCCATCTGAAGGGGCTGGAAATCGGCACCCCGCATGCCACGCCGAGCTGTCTTCAGCACATCGTCAAGCTCCCGCTGTCCTACCTGCAAATCGGCGATGGCCTCGACACGCCGGAAGGGATTGGCCTGATCAAGGGGATGCCGACACTGCGCCGCCTGACGATCACCAACGCCAAACCTCTGAACGATGCCGACCTGAAGGTCGTCGCGGGGATGGCTCGGTTGGAGCAACTGGAGCTGAGCAACATCGTGCTGCCGGACGAACGTCTGGCGCTGCTCCAGGAGTTCGCGTTCCTCAAGTCCCTGCGTCTGGTCCCGGCGGGCACTCCCCTCACGCCGGAGACCCAGGCGAAGATTAAGGTGCTGTTGCCCAAGACGGAGTTGCAGTTCCAGTAAGGCCGCAGGCGAAAAACGAGTGCCTTGTCAGGACTCAGTATCGGGGCGGGGTTGGAGTCCAGGCTTTAGCCTGCCTCCCCCGGAGAAGCGCAGCCGATGCGGAGAAGCGCAGCCGACATAGCGCGGCATAGCCGCAACCGAAGGGGGCAGCCGTCAGCCAGAAACCACTCATCATCCAGGCGACCTCTGCACCCCAAAGGGGTGACACATCACAGCCCAGGGTCGCGACCGCAGGGAGCGTACCCTGGGGAAACACGCCACGCGGAAATGAACCCTG
>JAYTFV010000459.1:0-1540 GCA_043734065.1 Planctomycetota bacterium | reverse complement strand
CCTCGGGGTTGAGACTCACGAACATGCAAACACCCAGGGTTTCCCGCTGCGCGGGCAACTCTGGGCTACGAGGCGAGACCCCGTTGGGGTCAGTTCAATCGATGTGGAGACGCACGCATTATGGAGACATCCCATCCATCGGTGCCTTGCAACCGGTCTCAATTCTGTGTGTGATGGGCACGGGGACTGCCTGTGGTCTTCTCGTCTGGTCTGGGGGGGGGAACATGCCGCAACTGATTCTCGTCGTACTCGTCGGGTTGGCGATTTACCTGTATTGGACCGGTTTTTTTGACCACATCAACGCCGTGCTGGTCGTGCGGATTCGAGGTGGCCAGGCTGTGATCGAACGCGGACGACTCTCGGTGGATGCGCGTCTACGTCTGGAAGACATCGCTCGCGAGTCCCAGCTGGAGGACGGCCTGATCTCCGTCTCACGTGACAGGCGAACCACCTTTTCCCGAGAGATCCCCGCCGCCTGCCACCAGCCGATGCGAAACGTCCTGGCGAGTGAGAGATAGCGCTTGATCCCAAGCTTTCAACTGCTGCCCCCGTTGAGCTGCGACGCAAAATCTTCGAAGCGGAGCGTGACGGTCGTTAGAACGGGACTTCGTCGTCCGGCGGGCCCGACTGCTGGGCCGGGCCGGAGGAATAATAATCGGGCTCGCTGCCGCCGCTGTTTCCACCACCGCCGCCACCGCCAGAGGGAGCCGGGCGACCGCCGCCGCCACTTGGATTGGAGCGGGCAGCGCCACGGAAACCGCTGCCGCCGCCGCCGCCTTCACCGCCGCCCGCACCAGTATTGGTCCCGAGGAACTGGATTCGCTCGCCCACCACTTTGAGCTTGGACCGCTTCTGTCCAGTCGCCTTATCGTCCCATGTATCCATCTGGAGCCGACCTTCGATCAGCACCGGACGCCCTTTCGCGAGGTATTCCCCAGCGAGTTCGGCCTCGCGACCCCACAGAGTAATGTCAACGAATGTGACATCCTCTTTACGCTCGTTGGTATTCTTGTCCGTCGAGGGCCGATTCACCGCCAGGCCAAATTCGGCAACGGCCGTGCCACTGGGGATATATCGGACTTCCGGATCACGGGTCAGGTTCCCGATCAGAATCACACGATTGTAGTTAGCCATTCCGTGATCCCCCGTGCCAAGATTCCGCCATCGGGCGAACGGCGGCACACATGCCGCGTCCGCCCGCAACACACACGTCACTCGTGGAATTGTTGGAGTTCAGCCTTTAGGCTGCCTCTGGCCTCGCTCGCCCCTCGCCCAGACGCAGGCTAAAGGCTGAACTCCAACCATCGATCTAATAGGACATCTTGTCCGGGCTGACACCCATCGGAGTCGTGTCGGCTTGACCCGTCACGTGCTGTGACAGGGCTTCCGCCATCGGGGCGAACAGCCGCTCCGGATGATTCAGCAGCATCTGACGCACCACGACCTCGCTCAGCTTGCACAGCCGCAGGAACTCGTTGACCTGGGCACCATCCATCTTGAAATAGATGAGATAGTGCAGGCCCTTCTTGTGGTTCCCGAT
>JAYTFV010000458.1:0-10000 GCA_043734065.1 Planctomycetota bacterium | reverse complement strand
TTGGAACGTGACGAGTGAAGACATGATGAGTGAAGAAGTGACGAGTGAGCAACCATCACTCATCACTCATCACTCATCAGATGTCACTTCCCACATGCTCGATCACTGGGTGCTGTCCGAGTTGAATATTCTCGTGCGCGATGTGACCGCGGCGATGGAAGCGTATGATGTGCTGGGCGCAACGCGGCCAATCGCCGATTTTGTGGACAATTTGAGCAACTGGTATGTGCGCCTAAGCCGGCGCCGTTTCTGGGAGGGGGATCACGAAGCCTTGCAGACATTGCACAAGGTATTGGTGACGGTTAGCCAATTGTTAGCCCCGACCACGCCTTTTGTCGCTGAGGAAATCTATCAGAATCTGGTGGTGTTGGGGGGACAAGGAGACAAGGAGACAAGGAGATGGGGAGATACCCTTAAGGCAAGTGGGCGAAAATAGTCTCCCCGCCACCCCGCTTGTCGGGGTGGTTCCCTCGCTTATGCGCTACCGTAGCGCACAGGCGCGGGAACCACGGGGACAAGCCCCAGTGGCGGGGAAGATATTTTCACCCGGCTGCTCAACCCTCAACCCTCCTCCCGTTGGAAACGCCCCCGCGCGGCCACTAGACTCGGCCCACCATGACCGAACTCTTGATCTTGTGTGCGTCCGCCGTGTTGGCGGGGATCATCAACTCCGTGGCCGGGGGCGGGACGCTGCTCACGTTTCCGTCGTTGACGTATGTCCTCGGGCCTTCCGATGACGCTTCGGTGATTGCCAATGCGACCAGCACGATTGCTCTCTTTCCCGGTTCGCTGGCCGCCCTGTGGGGCTATCGCCGCGAGCTCAAAGGGACGCAGCACTCGCTCCTGCCATTGCTGCTCCCCTCAATCATCGGCGGTGCTCTCGGGGCCTGGCTGGTCGTGAGCTATCCCGCCAAGACATTTCAGCTACTCGTCCCGTGGCTGATACTGCTCGCCACGCTGCTGTTCATGTTACAGCCGGTGATCTCGCGCTGGACCGGGATTGGCCTGCCGCACGAGATGCCGACGCTGCGGACGCGGATCGGGATTGTGGCGTTTCAGTTCCTGGTGGCGCTGTACGGCGGGTACTTCGGGGCCGGGATCGGCATCCTGATGCTCAGCTCGCTGGCCCTGATGGGAGACTCGGACATTCACCGCATGAACGCGGTGAAGTCGCTGCTCGCCTCGCTCATCAACGGGACTTCCGTGGCCCTGTTCGTGTGGCAGCAGAAGGTCAACTGGACGCTCGCTTGTCCCATGATCGTGGCCGGGATCATCGGCGGCTTCGTGGGAGCCACTCTGGCGAGAAGGCTCAACAAGAACCACATCCGCTACGGCGTGATCGTGATCGGGTTCGTCGTCTCGGCGACGTGCTTTGTACGGGTGTATTGGTAGGCGGGGACGCTCCGCTTCAAAGACTTCGCATCGCGGCTATAACGGGGGATGAAGCGTTTCGCTACGCAAATTCCTCATCGGATCCCCGCGGAATCCGATCCAGCAGCTTCTGCACCACTCGATTCAGTGGGCTAGTCAGCGGCCTGCCATCATTTCGAAAAGCTCCTGCCGGAAACGCGGCCAGTTGGGCTTTCAAGATCGCGTTGTGATGGCGGGCCGACTCTTCCGAGAACTGCGGAGCTGTGGAGAAGCTGCGAGTCAGGCCCGCGATGGTCAGCGGCCAGACGGCCTCCGCCGTGGGGTGGTCGAGCAGCGTTTCGGCGTTGTTGCGGCAGCGGTCGGGATCGAAGGCGAGATTGAGAGCGACGCCATGCCGGGTGATGGTCCCGATCAGGAAATCGGTCCAGCGCTCGACTCGCCGACGGATGCGATCGAGACGCAGGAGTCCGCTCACCTCCGTTTGTGAATAGTCATCAATGAGATGTTGCAGGGTCGTCTGCCGGGCTGCGACATGCCAGTGCAGAGCCTGCCGCGCCAGACGTAACCCTTCCGGATTCCGATGGTTCAGGCAATGCACATAGAACACGGCGGTCCAGACCCGGGCGGGCATCTCCGCGACCATGATCTCTTCGGCGAGTTGGGACAACTCGATGAACGACTTCTCGGCCAGTCCGCGATCTCTCCAACTCTTCCCGCGACGGCGACACGCGACCCAATACTCCTCAATCAACGCCGAGTCGAGCGGGTGGTCGCTATCGATAATCAGGTTCGCATGCCGAGCGATGATGGCAGCCGATTCGGCGAGGTCGCGTTGATTCACCGAGATCGTCCAGTGGAGATTTTCAGGGGAGACGGCGATCGAACGCCGCCGAACTGAGGAAGCATCGCAAATCGAGCGCCCGCCGGGAGATCGGATCGCAATGCGGCTCGATAGAGGCGAGTCGCTTGTCCGCAACACTCTTCCGAGAAACAGGTTATGTCTCCCGGTGGATTCCAGAGGGCCTCCCCGATCAGGCCCTCCCCGATCGGGCGGTGTCGCGGGATCGCCACCCTCCGACGGCAAATGTTGCCGGTTTTCATCATCAAGGGCGAGAGGTCTCGGCCCCAATCGACCCAATCTTGAGACATTTTTGCACAATTCCACCTACAGCCGTTTCCACCGCTCAGGTCGTCTTGCGGCCTTCCGAAACCCCGGCTTATAAGCCCCGTCTCCTGCCGCCGGTTCCTTCCCAGAACCGGCTCACCCTCCCTTCCCTCGCGCTGCGCAGGCTGTCCTCAGGCTGCTTCGCGTCAGGAATTGAGCACTATGCGATCCACATCACTTTTGACCTCTCGACTCACCTCCCCCGTGATCCGGGCCGTTTCCCGCTGGGTGTTCGGCACGGCCGGAATCCTGTGGGTAGCCATCGCGGCCTCGCTCTGCGGGTGCAGTCCGATCGCCCCCGTCAACGGCTGGGCGATGAACCAGAGAGGCAAGTCCCTGTACAAGCAGGGCAATTACTCACTCGCCCGCAGTGAGTTCGAGCGTGCCTTGATGGATAGCCCCTACAGCGCCGACTATGCCTTCAACGTCGCTGCGGCCATGGACCAGCAGGGGGACCACCTGGCTGCCGAAAAGATGTACCAGCATGCTCTGACGCTCGATCCCGGCCATCAACCGTCCTACCACGGCATGGCAGCCATGATGCTGAAGGACGGTCGGACCGCCGAGGCCACCGACCTCGTCAACACCTGGGCTGCGACCCAGCCGTACTCCGAGGAAGCCGCCACCGAACTGGGGTGGCTCAAGACGGAGCAAGGCGACCTCGACGGAGCCGATCGCGAACTGCGCCGGGCCCTCCGCCAGAACCCCCGACACACCCGCGCCCTGGCTCAACTCGGTCGCGTGCATCGTAAGGCCGGTCGCAGTGAAGATGCGGCCGCCGACTATTCCAGCTCCTTGTTCATGGACCCCCACCAACCCCAGACACAATCGGAACTCGCCGCCCTCGGCCAGGGAGTCTACGGCGATCCGGCCCTGCAAATGGCAGCCGCTATGCCGGTCTACGACCCCACGCTGCAAGCCGCCGCCTACCCGGCCTTCACCGCCCCGCAGTCCCAGACTCAGTTGGCCAGCAGCCCGACCAGTTCCCCGAGTTGGAACGGCTCCCCGACTGGCATGCAGACGACCTCGGCCCCGACTCCGGCCTATCCCGATGCCGTCTCCGTTCAATACTCCACTCCGCAGTTCTACAACACGCCCCGTCCCACCCCGTCCCCGTCATTCTTCCAGCCGCAGCAGTCGTTCAACAGCCAGATGCTGACCTCGTCTCCCCTGCCGACTCCCGTGGATAGTCACGATCCGGCCCAGCCCACCGCCGCTGACGCTCCCACCTGGAACACCCCGCCCGCGATGAACGCTTCGTTCGGCCAGACGATCCCCACCGAACAGATCTCGTCCGTCCCCGTCTCGCCCGCGTTCTGATTTCCCGCAGAGGACAGGCTGGGTTGGCGGGTTAGAGGTCCGCCAACTTGAACTTGCGATGTAGCTGCACTCGCCAGAGTGCGGGCTCCCCGCGTTCTGGCGAACGCAGCTACCCCTCATTGATAACTTGGTGGACCGTTAGAGCCCCATCGCGACTCTCTGGACATACTGAATCGCTCGCTGGCAGTCGCCGACGCGATCGTCGCCGGTGGTGCGGCGGACCGTGCCCCAGAACCCGAACCGCATCTCGTCGAGCAGAGCGAGGACTTCGTCCCATTTGACCTGTCCCCGACCGAGCGAGACCTCAACGCCGACCCCATCCACATCTTGGCGGCCATCGCGAAACTGGATGTGCTGGACATGTTCGTGCAGCTCGCGTAGCGTGGCCACTGGGTCGCGGCGGGTCATGACCGTGCCCGCGGGATCGTAATCGATCGCCAGCAGGCCATCGGTCACTGACCGGCACACGGCGATCAGGGTCTGCGCGGCGTCCTCACTGGGGGTCACGCAGGGCACCACGCCGATCCGATTCCCCAGCCGGGCCAGATCGCGAAGCACCTCGACCATGCGGACATGCTCAGCCGAGGTCACCTCGTCGGGGATGCGACCCACCCGGATGGTGATCTGACGAAGATGGAGGCGGGAGGCGAGTTCCATCGCCTCCGTGAGGGCGTGGACGCGGGTATCAATGGCCTCGAAGTCGTAGAGCGGGCGGGTCAGTGAATACGTGGCAGTGGCGACCTTGAGATTCCGCTCCTCGACATAATGCACGAGTTGCTTGAGGGCCGTGGTGCCAAATTCGGCGGCTGTGACTTCGCGAGCCAGGTCGAACTGGATGCCTTGAGCCCCGATTTGTGCAGCCGTACTGATGGCCTGTTTGAGAGGCAGACGGAAGGGGGCCGTGGCGACAGCGATGCGGAAACGGGGCATGAGCAATTCCACGAAGTCTGACCCGGGACTGCGTGAAGTATAACACCGTTTAGCCGCGACGCGAAGGCTTGGCGCAGCGGAGCGCGGAGCACGCGGAGCCCTTCCCATGCGTCCCACTGCGGTGTTACCATCATCAATGAACGCTTTCTGATGCGTTCCTCCTGCCTGTCAACTTTCTGCCTGGGTGGTCGCCGCCGTGATGCTTCGCTCCCTCATTGCTCTGCTGTGTCTGGTGTGCGTCTCTTTTCTGGAGGCCGCCGACCTCGTCGACTTCAACCGAGACATTCGTCCGATCTTGTCAGAGAACTGTCTGAGCTGTCACGGACCGGACGCCTTGAAGCGGGAGTCCGGGTTGCGGCTCGATGTCAGCGATCAGTCGATGTGGAAGGGCGAGTCCGGCAAGGTCGCGATCATCCCCGGCCGCCCCGACACGAGCGAGCTGGTCCACCGCATCACGACGACTGATGCCGACGAGTTGATGCCGCCGCCGGAGTCGGGCAAGAAGCTGACGCCGAAGCAAATCGAAACGCTTCGGCGGTGGATCGCGGAAGGGGCTGAGTACAAGGGGCACTGGGCATTCCTCTCCCCCGTGAAAGCCGCTCCAGCTCCGGCGAAGACCGTCTGGGGCAATAACCAAATCGATCAGTACGTTCTGGCCGAACTCGAAAAGCACAGCCTCGCTCCCAGCCCGGAAGCTGACATGACCACTCTGCTCCGCCGCGTGACGTTTGATTTGACCGGCCTGCCACCGACTCCCGCCGAGGTCGACGAGTTCCTGAAGGACAACAGCCCCGATGCCTATGAAAAGCTCATTGAGCGGCTGATGGATTCGCCGAAGTATGGGGAGCATATGGCCCGATACTGGCTCGATATCGCCAGCTACGGCGACACGCACGGGCTGCACCTCGACAACGAGCGGTCGATCTGGAAGTACCGCGAGTGGGTCATCAATGCCTTCAACACCAATCAGCCGTATGACCAGTTCACCATCGAGCAACTCGCGGGCGACCTGCTCCCGAACCCGACGCTGGAGCAGAAGATCGCCACCGGGTTTGTCCGCTGCAACGTGTCCACCAGCGAGGGCGGGTCGATCGATGAAGAGGTCCGCGTCCGCTATGCCGTCGACCGCACCGAGCGGCTCTCCACCGTCTTTCTCGGACTGACGCTCGGCTGCGCGGTCTGTCACGACCACAAGTTCGACCCGGTCACGCAGAAGGAGTTCTACTCGCTCTACTCGTTCTTCAACTCCGCAGCGGATCCCGCAATGGACGGGAACCGGCACGACACGCCTCCGACGGTGAAAGTCTCGACGCCCGAGGACACCGCCAAGCTGGCCGACTTCGATGGGAAGATCGCCGCCAAGAAGCAGCAGGTCTCCGAAGCTCTGGCCAAGGTCGAATACACCGAGCCGACCGACGCTCCCGTGCCGAACAACGGTCCGCAGGAGTTCGTTTGGATCGAGGACGCCGCTCCGACCGGAGCCAACCTGCAAGGGGACACGCCGTGGGAATTCGTCAGCGCTCCCGACCACCCGGTGCATACGGGCACCAAGTCGACCCGCCGACTCGCCGCAGCCGGGGTGACAAGTCAGCACTTCTTCACTGAGGCCACGACGCCTCTCAAGATCGGCGAGGGGGATAAGCTCTTCGCCTATGTCTACCTCGACCCGGCGAATCCGCCAAAGACAGTGATGCTCCAATTCAACGACGGAGCGTGGGAGCATCGGGCCTTCTGGGGTGAAGAAGCAATTGCCTTTGGGTCGGGGGATGTTCCCGGTCATCGGAAGATGGGCGACCTCCCCAAGACCGGTGAGTGGGTGCGGCTCGAAGTCGAGGCCAAGCATGTCGGCCTCAACGCCGGAGCGGTCCTCAACGGCTGGGCCTTCACGCAGTCGGGCGGGCTGTGCTACTGGGACCATGCAGGCAGCGTGACGCAGACGCCACAGGACGGGAAGGGATTCGAGTCGCTTCTGGCCTGGGAAGCCTTCGACAAGGGCCTCGCCAAATCCGATGTTCCCCAGCCGATCCGCGACGCCATCAAGCTCGAAGTCGACAAGCGAAACGACGACCAGAAGAAGCAGATCCGCGAATACTTCTTGGAGATCATCTACCCGAAGTCGCGCGACATCATCGCCCCGCTGAAGAAGGAACTCACCGACCTCACTGCTCAGCGCAAGGCGGCCGACGATGCGATCCCGGTCTCGCTGGTCATGGGAGACATGCCCAATGAGCGCGAGACGTTCGTCCTCATTCGCGGCGAGTACAACAAGCCCGGCGACAAGGTCGCGCGCGGCACGCCGAAGGTTCTTCCGCCGATGCCCGAAGGAGTGCCGATCAACCGGCTCGGCCTCGCGAAGTGGCTCGTCTCCTCGTCGCACCCGCTGACCGCGCGCGTCACCGTCAACCGGTTTTGGCAACAACTCTTCGGACGCGGCATCGTCAAGACAGCGGAGGACTTCGGCTCGCAAGGCGAGTTCCCCACGCATCCCGAACTCCTCGACTGGATGGCTCTCGACTTCCAGGAAAACGGTTGGGATGTCAAACGGCTGATGAAGCAGATCATGCTGTCGGCGACCTACCGGCAGTCGTCCAAGATCAGTCCCGCACTCGAAGAGCGCGATCCGGAGAACGTGCTGCTCGCACGCGGACCCCGGTTCCGCATGGACGCCGAACTGGTGCGTGACAACGCCCTGGCTATCGCCGGATTGTTGTCCCCCAAGATCGGCGGCAAGAGCGTCAAGCCCTACCAGCCCGAAGGGGTCTGGGAGGCGGTCGCCTTCGTCGGCAGCAACACCAACAGCTACAAACGCGACGATGGCGAAGCCCTCTACCGCCGCAGCATGTACACGTTCTGGAAGCGAACCTCGCCGCCGCCCAGCCTGATGGCGTTCGACGCCCCCTCCCGAGAGAACTGCGTCGCCCGTCGCGCCCGGACCAACACGCCGCTGCAAGCGCTGGTCCTGATGAACGATGAGCAATACATCGAAGCCGCCCGCCAACTCGCCCAGCGCATGCTCAAGGAAGGCGGCTCCCAACCCGCCGACCGCCTGCGTTACGGCTTCCGCCTGACCACCGCCCGCGACCCGAACGACCGCGAACTCGCCGTCCTCACCGCCCAACTCGCGGCCCAGCTCGAACACTACAAAGCCAACCCCGAGTCCGCCAAAAAGCTCCTCACCCTCGGCACCACCCCCCGCGACGAATCCCTCAACCCCGCCGAACACGCCAGCTACACGCTGATCGGGAACCTGCTGTTGAATCTGGACGAGACGATGACGAAGGAGTGATTGCGACACTCTTAGTCACGCGAGCGCGAGGTGGTCCGGTGTGAAACGGACAACGCATCTCTGCTGCACAATCAGGCTTCATACAAGCTGCAATACCTGCTCGCCAATCCATTTGGCTATTGGAGGCGGTGCCGCGTTTCCAACTTGTCGAGCACTTTCCTTCAAAGGTCCATTAAACACGAATGAAGTTGGAAATCCCTGTAACACCGCAGCCTCCCGCACCGTGATTGCGCGATTGAAGACCGGGTGACCGAACCGTCCATTGGAAAAGGAAATGCATTTCGTCGTGATCGTTGGAGCGGGAAAATCCCACCTCATTCTCCCATAGCTGTCACCAAACGATGAAGCCACATCTTTGCTTAGCCCACCATTTCCCCCGGTCCTCTCAATTCGCTTTTGATTGCTCTGCGACAATGTCATCGTTCTATGATTCGGAATGGAATCATCCACGTCAGGATAGCAAGAGATGGCATCGCGAACCGTCAACACCTTCTCGATGCTTGGAGTACGTATCCCTGTCACGTCTGCTACACGCGAGGCAATGAGAACGAGGCGAACTCGCTTCTGCGGCACGCCAAATTGACTCGCACAGACTTTGGAAAACCAAATAGAGTATCCTCGGCGTCGAAGGCGAGTACAAAACGAGTTCCACAAGTGTTCCCATTTCATGATTCGAGGAACATTTTCGAACACGATGAAGGCCGGACTGATACTCCAGAGCAACCGCAGATATGCATCAAACTCCTCGGATTCAGATTCTCCTGAACGATGCAACTGGCTGAACAATTGACATGGTGGGCAACCAGCAAAGACAAGTCGATCACTCGATTCAAAATGCTGCAAGATGTCGGTGGATCGCAGCTTACGAACATCCGCAACATACGAAATCGCTTCGGGGAAGTTGCGGTGGTAGGTCGAAATGCAATGAGGGTTCAGATCGATCCCGAGTCGTGGATTGATTCCAGCCTCATTCAATCCCCAACTCATTCCGCCAGCACCGCAGAATATTTCGGCCACTTCGAGATCAGTGGTTCGCATTGAGCCCTCCAATGATTTCCGCGAGATCCTTCCACTCTTGTGGGTTACCAGAGATGTGACGGTTCAAGAACATCGTGTGAATCGAGTCAATCGGAAGCTGAAACAGCTCCGACAACTTTGCGTATCGTTCTTTGGGGGAGACAAGTGGGAGTTCTGTCTCAATCGCCGGGTGCCACTGGCGGTCGCTTTGGACCGCCAGTGACTTCGCGCGTGACTTGACCATGAACCGTCCATCCTGTCATCGTGCGTCACTGCACTGGCGAGTCAAAGCCCTCGCCAGTGGCACCCAGCGGGGTGGCCCCGGTGGGCGGCTTTGAGCCTACCGGGTGGCGGCAGCCCAAGAGGTTCTGTGTGGAGTGCTGCGGTGGTCCAACCTCTTGTGCCAAGGCAGCCTGGCGGGACGGGTTGCACGTCACTGACGCTTCGGGAAGGGCGAGGTCAGGGCAACCATCGCTATGCCCTCCGACGAATCCAGGGCGTAGGACTCGCGCGTGGGGATCAGCGTCGCCGGTGATCGCTGTCGCCGCTTTCGCGGCTGGGGCGCACTGGGGAGCGGGATCCGTGGGCTGGCGGCAATGGCACTTACTTTGTCGCCTTTTTCTCCGAAAAAGGGCGTCCTTTTTCGGAGAAAAAGGCGACAATCGTCGACCTCAGCCCCTGAAGTGCCATTGGGCTGGCGGCTGACGCCGCGGCGCCCACGGCTACATGCTGCTGCCGCTCTCGCGGCAAAGAACTGGGCACACTGACTCATCAATCTTCTTGCATGTGACTGCCGCTTGTGTCACAATGGACGGGTGATCGCTCCGGGCCGAGGGCGGACGCATCACCGACTGTTCAGTGTGTCGTCTTTCGCTCGGCGAAAGTCGCGTTCTTTCGCGGAGCGAAAGACG
>JAYTFV010000457.1:0-5319 GCA_043734065.1 Planctomycetota bacterium | reverse complement strand
ATGCGGTGCGACAGACCGACCCGTTCCAGCAGGTTCTTGGCGCGATCCAGCTCAGGCGGTCCAGCGCCAGTGTTGGCCAGGGTGGGGATCAGGACGTTCTCCAGCACCGTACATTGCGGCAGCAGAAAATGGTCCTGGAACACGAATCCGAATGTCGTGTTGCGGAACCGGGCCTGCTCTTCGAGGGGCAACAGGTGCGGCGTTTTCCCGCCGATCTGGACCTGCCCACTGGTCGGCGTATCGAGCAGGCCGATGATGTAGAGCAGCGTACTCTTGCCCGTTCCCGAGGGGCCGGTGATGGCGACCGCATCGCCGGGAGACGCTTCCAACTCCACCCCGCGCAGGACCGACACCTCTCCGTCCCCAGAGAGGTAGGTCTTGGTCAAGGCACTCACCGACAGTTCAGCAGCCACGGGATTCTCACAGCGGAGGTTGGAGACCACTCTGGGTGAGACGAGCCGTCGTGTCAACCTCCGGCCCTCACAGCGGCATCAGTCACGGCTTGCTTCCGCTGGCAAGGCTCGCCCGGGATCCGCCCGACCGCCAGCCATTACGGAGGCATCAGACATCGCCTGCCCCATGGCCCGGAACAGGCCCGCTCGCCGATCGGGCGATAGCATGCCCGGAAGATGCTCTCGCGTACACGTCAGCATCGACTGCAGGAGGGGTTTGTCCGATGCCGGGTTCTGCTTGTTGATCTGGACGACCAACTGCTTGAGTTCACTTTCATGCTTCACGCGAAAAGCATCCCAATCGGCGGGCTTGTCGCCCGTCTGATGCAGTTGCTGGACCTCATCCCACATGACCTTGACCACTTGGTATTCGGCTTTTCCCGGTGTGCCGGTGAGGCTGATGCCGAGGTACGACATCCCGAAGTAGCCCCCCATCAGCAGCAGGACCGCGATGGCTGCGATGGCCTTTGTGTCGATGCTCCCCTTGAGATCGCCCAGCATCGCACCGAAGTCAAAGGCCGGTCCGCTCGGCTTACGGGGAGGCGTGAACGCTGGTCGGAGAGGGATGGTCGGCGGTCGACTGGCGGAAGCCATCGAGCCGTAGCCGCCCGAGGTGTTGCCGCTGGTCCCATAAGCGGTGGAGCCAGAGGAGGAACCGTACCCAGAGGAGGAACCGTACGCCGTGGGGGCGGGTCTCGCTGGCGCTGTGGGAGCCACGACTGCTGGCTGGGACTCTGCCATACGGGGAACCGCTGAAGCAGCGGGTGAGGGAGCCACCGTCACGGGGGGCCGACTCACCGGAGCGGCCACGGGGACTGGTGCCGAGACTGGTGTCGAGACAGGGACCGGAACCTTTGGTCGGCTGGCTGCCAACTTCGCTGCGAAGTAGGTGGCCTTGTCCTCCGACGAGATGAGTCCCGGCACATCCATGACCAGCGACCAAGCCCCCGTCTTGCCTCGGCGGGCCTTGTCTTCCCAGTTCAGTGTCCCATTGGAAACCGCCTGGGCCAGCACCTTGAAGGAGATCGGCCCCATCCGCTGGCCGAGGATTTCGTAATACCACTCCCGTTTGTTCGCCGCCTCGCCAAAGGGAACGAGCGTCGATGATCGGTCATGGGAGGCCGTGGGGGCTGTGGCCGCCTGGGAGAACTTGAGCCCCCGCGTGCGCCCCGCTTTGTCCCACGGTTCGGAGCTGCCGTGACGCACATCATCGTCGGCATGCACGGCCCCCGTCTGGGCCATCTGCTGGAGTTCGTCGAAGGTCATCGGCCCCAGTTCCTGCCCCAGGACGCGGCAGTACCACTCGGCTTTCGGTCGCATCTGCACCGCGACGGTCGCGAATGGAGAGGTCTTGTCGAGCCGCTTCCAGGCTGCACCTGGCCCCTGACGCACCGCGTCCTCACCATGCAGCGAGCCATCGCGGATCATCTGGAGGATTTCGCCCTCTGAGGTGGGGCCCATCTCCTGACCCAGGAGTTGGTAGTACCACTCCGTCGCGGGAGGGGCAGCAGCAGCAGCGGCGGCAACGGCTGCCCGTTGGGCCTTGCGTTTCGGGGAGACCTGCATGGTCTGGGTGTCCGCTGACGGAGCCAGCATCAGGTCGAGGTCGAGGTCGGTGGCCGGTTCCGGCTCCTCGTCCTCGTCCGATTCGAACAGGCCGGGAACTTGATCCGCAGTTCTCCAGCCCGAGGTCGATGTGCGTACGTCATCGTCAGCGGCCAAGTGGCCCGCCCTGACCAAGTCTCGCAACGCCTCGAAGGTGAACGGCCCGGTCTCTTCACCGAGCATCTTGTAGAACCAGTCTTGTGCCATGGTCAGTCTCTGCCTCCTGAGTCCGTTACGTCCACTCTCGGGGGATGGAGTACAGACGACGCATCGGGCAGAATCGTTGTCGATCGAAGAGCTATGAGTGGGCTCCCCGGTCGTGAACGAACTGCACCAGTCGCTGCACCACATCTGCCGAAGTCTCTGGCAACACTCCGTGTCCCAGATTGAAGATATGTCCGCCCCCCCGCCCGGCGCGGAGGATCTGGACTGTGCGCTGTTCCACTGTCGCCCAGTCACCCAACAGAGTCACCGGATCGAGGTTGCCTTGCAGGGCCTTCGTCGACCCGACCAGTTGTCGCACCTCCGCCAGATCGCTCCGCCAGTCGACCCCGATCACCTGCCCCCCCGCCGAAATCTGGTCCTTCAGCAGGGCTGGGTTGCCCGTCAGGAAGCTGATCACCGGAGCATGCGGCTCTACTTGCGAGATGAGTGACTTCGTGTACGGCAACACGTACTGCCGGTAGTCCTCGGGACACAGGCAGCCGACCCAACTGTCGAACACCTGCACCGCCTGCACCCCGGCGTCGATCTGGGCGATCAAGTAGGGGACCAGGCTGGCGACCAGCCGCTCCATGAGGAGTCGCCACTCGGTCGGGTGGCTGTACATCATCCGTTTGGTGTGTGTGTAGTTCTTCGACCCGCTCCCCTCGATGGCGTAGGACGCAAGCGTGAACGGGCAGCCTCCGAATCCCAGCAATGGGATGTCCGCTGGCAGTTGAGCCCGGATGAGCTTCACCGCCTCGAACACATAGCCCAAGTCGGCCACATTCGGCACGGCCCGCACGCGATCGATCTCGCTGGCGGAACGGAGCGGGTTGTGAATGACCGGGCCTTCCCCCTTTTGGTACTCCAGGTTGAACCCCATCGGTTCCAGGATCGGAAGCAGATCGGCAAACAGGATCGCCGCGTCGACGCCCAGCACCTGCTGCGCGATCAGTGTGACCTCCGCCGCCAGTTCGGGCCGCTTACAGAGTTCCATGAAGTTCACGCGCGAGCGGACGGCCATGTACTCCGGCATGTAGCGCCCGGCCTGCCGCATGATCCACACGGGCGTCGTGTCGACCGGTTCCCCCCTCACGGCACGCATGAATCGGGACTGAGAGAGTGCGGGGGTCATGGACATCGGGAGTATCGCCACGGGGTGTGAAGATTGGATGAAGTCGCCGCGAATTGTAGGGAGACGAAGACCGGGATTCACCCAGCCGATGGCTTGGGATACCATGCAGTCCGTGGGGAGTCAGTCATTCGTGGATCAGGAGCAGGCTTCATGACTGCCGCCGTGAAGTGGAATCTCATCTCTGAGGCCGAGTATCTGCGGGGCGAGTTGCGTTCCGAAGTCAAACATGAGTACATGGGTGGCGTGTTGTATGCGATGGCCGGAGCGGGGAACGCTCACAATCGCGTGGCCACCAATATCACCATTTCGCTGGGAGGGCGGTTGCGGGGTCGACCCTGCCAGCCGTTCAATTCCGACACGAAAATCCGGTTGAGGTTGCCGTCGCAGACCCGGTATTACTACCCGGATGTGTCGGTTGTCTGTCGCAGCAATCCGCCGACCGACTCGTTCCAGGATGAGCCGGTCGTCGTGGTGGAGGTGCTGTCTCCCTCGACCCGTCGGTTGGACAACGGCGAGAAACGCGAGGCGTACCTCTCCCTGCCCTCACTCCGCGTGTACTTGATGGTGGAAACGACGCACGCTGCGGTGATTGTTTATCGCCGTACCGAGCAAGGATTCGTGGAAGAACACTATCAGGGTCTCGAAGCGGTCATCTTGCTCCCTGAAATTGACGCGGCGCTTCCGCTGTCCGAGATTTACGAGAGGGCTGAGTTTCTCCCGGAGGGATGAGCGGGCCACTGATGGCCTGCCTTGCACCCGCTAGACTTCGGAACTTCGGAAGTCTGCTCCTGCGATGAGACTTCACGCGGCTCCCGAGTCAGAGGGAGGACACCACGTGAGTTCGCCCGCGTTCTGAAAAACGGATCACATCGCAATCCTACGTGGAAAGACCACCCGACTCTCCTTCGCGAACATCCCATGAAAAAGATCCTCCTCCAACTCGATACCGATCCCCAGCCCAGTGTGTTCGACCGCCTGGTCGCCATTGATGCCGGGGTCGATGAGCTGTTCTCGTATGGCGGGGTCAATGCCGACAACGTCACCGGGCTGGTGCATGGGGTGATGTTCACGCGCAGCCCGCCCGACCTCAAGCACACAGCCATCTTCATTGGCGGCAGCGATGTCGTCGCCGGAGAGTCGCTGCTCGCCAAGGTGCAGTCGCTGTTCTTCGGGCCGGTGCGGGTCTCGGTGCTGCTCGACTCCAACGGCTCGAATACGACGGCCGCTGCGGCTGTGCGGGCGGCGGGGCGGCACATGGAGTTGGCGGGGACGCGGGCTGTGGTCCTGGGAGGCACGGGTCCGGTCGGACAGCGGGCGGCCCAGATCCTGGCCGGTCGCGGGGTCGAGGTCACGGTGACCTCTCGCACCATCGAGCGGGCGCGGGAGACTTGCGACCGCATCCTGGAAATCCACCCGGAGGCCCAACTCACCCCCGCCACCCCTCAGGGCGGCAACTTCTCGGGATTGCTGGAGGGGTGTCAACTCCTGATCGCAGCCGGGGCGGCCCAAGTGCAGTTTCTCCAGGAGGAGCAGTGGCTGCACCTCCCGAAACTGAAGGTGGCGATCGACCTGAATGCGGTCCCCCCGACCGGAATCGAAGGGATCGGGATCACGGACAAGGCCAAGGAACGCGGCCAGGTGGTGTGTTATGGAGCCATCGGCGTGGGCGGCACCAAGATGAAAGTCCATCGTGCCGCCGTGGAAGCCTTGTTTGAGCAGCACGACCGGGTGCTGAATACGTCGGAGGTATTCGAGATCGCCGAGAGAATTGGCTGAGCAGTAGGATGGGCAATCCTGCCCGTCCCCGCTGCGTGCGAGCAGCCAGAATGAGTCCACATGGGTAGCGAGTGGCCTCGTTCCATGTCACCCGCTAAGGATCGTTCGAGGATTAACTGTCCGATTGTCGCCTTTCGCTCCGCGAAA
>JAYTFV010000456.1:0-20311 GCA_043734065.1 Planctomycetota bacterium | reverse complement strand
AAGTCGATGCGTCCGACATCCGCAGACGGTCTAGCTCGAACTTGGCGACCTCATGTGTCGGTTGATGGGGATCGGTCACGTAACAGGCGTTTCTGTAGTTCGTCGAGGACGCCGGGAACATGACCGCATTGAACACACTCTTCCGTTCCCCCCTGTTCTGGGTCTGCATGCTCTTGGGCGTGTTGATCGGCTTCGGAGCGAATGAATTGCTGGCCCAGGCTCCGGCTCCGTCCGTGCCACCATCAATGCCCCCGTCGGTGCCTCCCCCTGGCAGCGGTTCGGGCATCATTGTGACGGGGCGCAGCTTGACCTTCGAATGGATCATCACCGTGGCGATGTGCGGGTTGGCGCTGTTTGTGGTCTGCCGCTCCAGCAATCGCAACTGATTCGGGGAGCCGTGTGGTGATCCCCCCGTTGGTGGAAGAAACGGTCGTCATCACCGGGATCGGATTGGTGACGCCGCTGGGCGTGACGCGCGAGTCGACCTGGACCGCACTCTTGGCCGGGGAACGCGCGGGGGCGGTGTTGAGTCCCGCCCGGCTGGGACCAGCTTGGGAAGGGATCGCGGCTGGCCCGAACTGGAGAGGTTGTCCCGTGCCGCGCACGTGGGACTTCACGGGGGAGCCGATCATTGGCGACGCCCTCATCGCGGCACGCGAGGCCCTCACGCATGCGAACCTCACCACGGTCGATCCCGAGCGGTGGGGCTGTGTCGTGGGGGCGAGCAAGGGCGGGATGCAGCATGCGGTGCCGGTGTTTGCTCGGCAACTCCACGACTCGCGAGGTGTTTCGAGACTTTGGGCGAGCCGGGCGGCGTCAGCCCCCGGACCGCGTGGCTCACTGAGGAATCCGGGGGCTGACGCCCTCCGGCTCGCCGAACACGTGTCACTCATGACCTTGGACGAGGAGGCTGACCTTGAAACAGACCACGGTCAAGCGGCCTGGGACGGGTTGCCGGAGGATGCCTGGCTGCAAATCTGGCCCGATGCCCCCGCGACCGCCATCGCGCGCGAGTTCAACATCCGCGGGCCGGTCCTCGCTCCCGCAGCCGCGTGCGCGACCGGGTTGGTGAGCCTGATTCGCGCCGCCGAGCTGGTCCGCTCGGGCGTGTGCGACGTGGTGCTGTGCGGAAGCAGCGATGCCTCGCTCCAGCCGTCGCTGCTGGCCTCGTATCGCCGCTTGGGAGTCATGGCCCGGCACGGCGACCCGCGTTCGGCCTGCCAGCCGTTCGACCGCGACCGCCAGGGGTTCCTGGTTGGAGAAGGAGCCGCCGTGCTGGTGGTCGAGAGCCTCGCCCATGCCGAGAAACGGGGAGCTGTGCCTCTCGCGGAGTTTGTCGCGGGACGCACGTTCTCCGACGGGGCCGGGGTGGCCGGACTGGATGAATCGGCGGAGGGGCTGTCCCGCGCGATCGAAGGCGTGACTCGGGCCGGAGAGATCACTGCCGTCGAGGTCGACCTCATCAACCTGCATGGCACCGGCACAGACCAGAACGACCGCACCGAGGTCGCAGCCTTGGCCCGCGTGCTATCGGGTCGCACTCCGAGCGGGGTCTGCTGTGCCTTCAAGGGGGCGATCGGTCATCTGATGGGAGCGGCGGGGAGCGTCGAGACCGCTCTCACCATCCTGAGCCTGCGCGACCAAGTGGCCCCACCGACGGCGAACCTGCGGACGCTGGCCCCCGACCTGGAGTCGATCCTCCCGCTCCCCTTCACGGGCGAAAGCCCGACACCCCGGCGGATCGATACGGTCCTCAAGACCTCCCTCGGCTTTGGTGGCCCGGTGGCAGCTGTACTGCTGCGGCGAATTGATGCTTGCCCGCTGATGCGTCCGGTGGTAACGTGACTAGTTCGAAAGCCTCAGGGTTGCAATCCTGGGGCTTTCCCCCGCCATTTGCCATCGGCGTCTCTCTGAGATTCGCCGAGCCCGCCTTGTTCATACTGAAGGTGTCCTCCATGCTCCGCACGAGTGTTTTTGCTCTCTTGTGGTCGTGTCTCGGTCTGGCTTCCCTGGCCTCTGCTGAAGAGGCCGTGGCCGACAAAGTCAGCTTCTACAAGCAGATTCGCCCGATCTTTCAGGCTCAGTGTCAGGGCTGCCACCAGCCCGCCAAGGCCGGAGGCGGGTTCGTGATGACTTCGTTTAACCGCCTGTTACAAGGCGGCGAGAGCGGTGACAAGGCGATCGTGCCGGGGCAGCCCGATGCCAGTCATCTGATCGCGCAGATCACGCCGAAGGACGGCAAGGCGGAGATGCCCAAGGACAAGGCTCCACTGACGCCGGTCGAAATCGACCTCATCAAGAAGTGGGTCGAGCAAGGGGCCATCGATGACACGCCCGCCAACGCCGTCGCGCGGTACGACATGGAGCATCCGCCGACCTATTCGCGGCTGCCGGTCATCACCTCGCTCGATTATTCACCGAACGGCCAGTTGATCGCCGTGTCGGGGTTCCATGAAGTGCTGCTGCACAAGGCCGACGGTTCGGGCCTCGCCGCGCGGCTGGTGGGCCTCAGCGAACGGATCGAGTCGGCGCGGTTCTCGCCGGATGGAAAGCGGATGGCGGTCTCCGGCGGATTGCCGTGCCGCATGGGCGAACTCCAGGTGTGGGATCTCTACGAAGGCGAGACGCTCAAGCCGAAGCTCACCCTCTCGGTGCCGGTCACATACGACACGATCTACGGAGCGAGTTGGTCGCCGGATGGGAAGCTGATCGCGGTTGGCTGCTCGGACAAAGTGGTGCGAGGCTTCGACTCGACGACCGGGGCGCAGGTGTTCTTTAACATGGCCCACGATGACTGGGCCGTCGGCACAGCCTTCTCGGTCGATGGGGCGTACATGGCCTCGATCGGTCGCGACATGAGTTCGAAGCTGTATGACGTGAAGACGCAGCGGTTCATGGACAATATCTCTTCGATCACTCCCGGAGCCCTGAAGGGCGGGGTGCAGGCTCTGACCCGTCACCCGACGAAGGACGAGATCCTGATCGGTGGGTCGGATGGCGTGCCCCGCATCTATCGCATGCAGCGCGTGACCTCGCGCGTGATTGGCGATGATGCCAACCTGATGCGGCAGTTCCCGGCCATGCGCGGTCGCATCTTCGATGCCGACTACGCTCCGGACGGCAAGCGCATCGCCGCCGTGTCGAGCCTGAATCGTCAAGGCCAGCTCTTTATCTACTCGTCCGAATTCGATAGCGAGATGCCCGCCGACATCAAGGGCATCGTCGGCAAGGTCGCCGATAGCCAAAACGGGGACGAGAAGAAACGGCTCAAGGAGTACGTCACCTCGAACGTCGCAGTGCTGGCGCAGGCCGAAGTGAACACCAGCCTGTACTCGCTCGCCTTCTCGCCCGATGGAACGAAGATCGCCGTGGGTGGTGAAGACGGGATCATCCGACTGTTCAACGCCGCCGACGGCAAGGTCGCCAGCGAGTTCCCGGCCATCCCGGTCGACGCCGCGGCGATCGCGGCTGAGGCGGCCCGGGGCGTCGACTATGTCAGTTCTGAAGCCGCGATCGGGGAAGCCCTGCCCTCCGGAACCACGGTCGCTTCGATCGAGGTTATCCCGCCGCAGATTCAACTGGTCGGCAATATCGGTTACACGCAGGTGCTGATCACCGGCATCCTCAACACCGGCGACCGCGTCGACCTCACCCGTATGGCGAAGTTCCAGATCGCGGGCACGGTCGCCACGGTCAGCCCTCAAGGCCGCGTCCGCACCGTCACTGATGGACAGGGTTCGTTGGTCATCGAAGTCGCCGGACAGAAGGCCACCGTGCCGGTGATAGTCACCGGCATCGCCGCCCACAGCCCGGTCAGCTTCGTCCGGGACGTGGCCCCGATCCTGTCGAAGGTCGGCTGCAACGCGGGCACTTGCCACGGGTCCAAGGACGGTAAGAACGGGTTCAAGCTCTCGCTGCGCGGGTACGACCCGATATATGACCTGCGGGCGCTGACCGACGACCACGGGTCGCGGCGTGTGAACCTGGCCTCGCCGGACGATAGCCTGATGTTGCTCAAGGCCACCGGAGCAGTGCCGCATGTGGGCGGGCAGGTCACGAAGCAGGACAGCGTCCAGTACCGCATCCTGCGGCAATGGATCGCCGAGGGAGCCAAGCTCGACCTCGAATCCCCGCGCGTGGCCAAAATCGAAGTCCAGCCCATCAACCCGATCATCCAGCTGATCGGCGGCAAGCAGCAGATGCGCGTCGTCGCGACCTACACCGACGGCACGTCGCGCGACGTGACGGCGGAATCGTTCCTGGAAACCGGGAACATGGAAGTGGCGGTCTCGAACGCTCATGGAGTGGTGACGACCCTGCGTCGCGGCGAGGCTCCGATCCTGGCCCGCTACGAGGGGGCCTATGCCGCGACGACCGTGACCGCGATGGGGGACCGCGCCGGGTTTGCGTGGCAGGAACCTGCCGCCTGGAGCGAGATCGATACGCTCGTGGCCCGTAAGCTGGAGCGGATGAAGATCCTCTCGTCCGGGCTGTGCGATGACTATGAGTTCGTGCGCCGTGTGACGCTCGACCTAACGGGGTTGCCACCGACCGCCGATGAGGTCCGGGCCTTTGTGGCCGATACACGCGAGATGAAGTTCAAGCGGGATGAACTGATCGACAAGCTCGTGGGCGGCGACGCCTATGTCGAGTTCCACGCCAACAAGTGGGCCGACCTGCTCCAGATCAACAGCAAGTTCCTGGGCGGCGAGGGGGCTCGGCTGTACCGCGATTGGATTCGCAAGGAGATCGCCGCCAACACGCCGTACGATCAACTCTGCTACAAGATCATCACGGCCAACGGGTCGACCAAGGAGAACCCGCCTGCGGGCTACTACAAGATCCTCCGCGATCCCGACGCGATGATGGAGAACACGACGCACCTGTTCCTGGCCGTGCGGTTCAACTGCAACAAGTGCCACGACCATCCGTTCGAGCGCTGGACCCAGGACCAGTATTACCAGACGACCGCTTTCTTCTCGCGCGTCGGCCTGCAGCGCGACCCCAAAAACCCCGGCGGCGACATCGGCGGCACAGCTGTCGAGGGAGCCAAGCCGCTGTGGGAAAACGTGTTCGAGAAGCCGGACGGCGAGACGACGCACCTGCGAACCGCCGCCATCGCTCCGCCGACCTTTCCGTACCCCGCCCAGCATGAGACTCCGCCGAACGCGACCCGCCGGGAAGATCTGGCGAAGTGGATCACCTCGCCCGACAACCAGTATTTTGCCAAGAGCTACACGAACCGCGTGTGGGGCTACCTGCTGGGGGCTGGCATCATCGAGCCGCTGGATGACATCCGCGCGGGCAATCCGCCGACGAACCCGGAGCTGCTGGATTACTTGACCAAGAAATTCATCGAGTCCAAATTCGATGTGCAGCAACTGACCAAGGCGATCTGCAAAAGCCAGACCTACCAGCGGTCGGTCGCCACGAACCAGTGGAACGTCGACGACACGCAGAACTACTCGCACGCCCTGGCCCGGCGGCTCCCCGCTGAGGTGCTGTTCGACAGCCTATACGCGGTGACCGGCTCAAAGACCCACATCCCCGGCCTGCCCGAAGGCGTCCGCGCGGCCGCCATTCCCGACAGCGGCACCGACCTCGCGGACGGGTTCCTCGCCACCACGGGGCGACCGGTGCGAGAGAGTGCCTGCGAATGCGAACGCTCATCAGCAGTGCAGCTCGGAGCCGTGATGGCGCTGATGAGCGGCCCGACGGTCGGCGATGCCCTGTCCCAAGCGGGGAACGGCATCGCTCAGGTGGTCGCCTCTCAGCCGGATGATGGGAAGCTCACCGACGAACTGTTCATGCGCATCTTGAACCGTCCGGCGACTTCGAAGGAAGTCGAAGCGGCCCTGGCTCACCTCAAAGAATTGCCGATTGATAACACGAATCTGATCGCGGAATTCCAAGCCTACTCGAAGGAGATCGAACCCGCCGTGACGGCCAAGGAAGCCACGCGGCAGGGCCACATCACCATGGCGCAGACGGCCTTCGACGCCTACTGGGTGACGGTCAAGGACAAGGAAGAAAAGGCCGAAGCCGATTCACTCGCCAAGCTCGCCGCCGCTGACAAGGCCCTCGCCGATCACGAAGCGGCCCTTCCGGCCAAGCTCACCGCCTGGGAGTCGCAGCAGTCCGGCGTCCTGTGGAACGTTCTCGAACCCGGCCCGATGAAGGTCAGCAACGATGCCAAGATCGAGAAGGAAGCGGACAACGTGATCTTCGTCAGCGGAACGAATGACGCCTTCGTGACCTACGATGTCGTCACCGAAACCGAACTCAAGGGGATCACCGGTTTCCGGCTGGAGGCTCTGTCCGACCCGCGCTTGGGAGGCATGGGCCCCGGTCGCTCGGCCAACGGGAACTTCGTGCTGACCGAGTTGACCATCGAGGTCTGGCCCAAGGGCCAGCCCGACAAGAAGCAGAAGCTCAAGCTGCAGGGGGCCAAGGCCGACTTCAGCCAAGGCAGCTACGATGTCGCCACCGCGATCGATGGCCAGACTCCGAACCAGTCCAACGGCTGGGCGATTCACCCGGAACTCGGCAAGAACCACACGGCGACATTCGAGTGTGCTGAGCGGATTGCCATCGAAGGTCCCGTCGTGATCCAGTTCACGATGGACCAGCGATACACCGACAAGACCCACACGCTCGGCAAGTTCCGCTGGTCGGCCACCACGGCCCAGCCGCCGCTGCTGTTCGGCATCCCGGCCAACATCACCGAGATCGTCAAGGTGCCCGCCGACCAGCGGAACGACGCCCAGAAGAAGATGCTGCTCGACTTTTTCCGGGGCGAAGATGGCGAACTCAAGAAGCTGCAAGCTGCTCAAGCCGAGGCCAAGAAGCCCCGTCCGATGGACGCCATGCTGGTCGGCCTGAAGGCCAAGCTCGACGAGGCCAAGCTCCCGCTCCCCGTCGACCCGAAGTTCGCGAGACTGCAGCGAGCCGTCCAACTCAGCGAAGGCCAGCTCAAGGAGGCGCGACTGACAGCGGCCCAGGACTTGGCTTGGGCGCTGATTAACACGTCGGCGTTCCTGTTCAACCGGTAGTCGTCCGACATTTTCCACTCGTGAGGTAGCTGCACTCGCCAGAGTGCGGGCCGCCCGCGTTCTGGCGAACGCAGCTACCTCACCTCTCCAAATTGATGGACCACTCGTCATCGCCCTCCGAACGGAATTCGGGCTGGGCGAACGCTGTTGGTCCCACCTCTTATGGCTGCGGCGGCACTACCGCTGGCGGCTGTGGTGGCCGACCCAGAGCCACTGGTCGGGGGTGGAACTGCCCCTGGTGGGACTTCCACCACGCCTCCAGCTCAGCAAACTCGACGCTGGGTTTCAGTCCGAACAGATCGATCAGTGAATGTTGGCTGCTGGCCCGGAGCGACCCAGCGGGATCGCGGGCATGCGGCAAAGTGAACACGCTCCCATCAATCCCGAACTTGTCGGGGCGAGCCTGAGCGATGAGCCATTCGACACCCACGGGTTCCCCCAACTCCGCCAGGGCGACAGCAGCGTGAAACTTCGCGTCTCGCCAACTGCCGCCGGTGTTGTCCGCCCACTGGCCCTTGTTCACCTTCACCGCAGTTGTGGGTTCGAACTCATCAGCGCCAGAGGGGCTCGACCCCCGTTCCGGATTCTGAAGGACATCGATCAGAAAGCCTTTCCCCTCCGCGTGGTGAGTTTGCCGAACCGCGATTGTGAAATTGTCGATGAAGGAGGAACTCGTCTGGCGCCCCTGGGCGATCACGCGGGTGAGCATCTCCGATTCCAGCTGGGCGGTGACATTTTTGAGGGGCACCACCGCTGGCACGCGCTGATCGCCTTCCGGGAACATCGCGGCGAGTTGCGACTGCCAGCGGTGGGAACCGTAACTCTCGAACATCATGGCCAGGACCGCGAGGAGGTCCCGTGAGGCTCGTTGCTTTGGAAAGTCGGGTTCGCAACTCTTGTCGAACGTATCGAGGAGGGTCTGGATGAACGCCGGATCATCGACACCGGCGGTGGCGACTCTGGTAATCATGGCGTTCAAATTATCGGTCGAGATTTTGCCTCCGCGAATCAGCCGTTTAAGTACATCCTCTTTGGATTCGGCTGGCACGTTGGAGACCGGCTTCTGGGGGGGCATCGGTCGAATTTGCGGCACTGCGGGAACCTCCGCAACCTTTTTGAGAAACTCCTGATGGTAGGTCGTGCGAATCGACTTCATAGGATCCGCGACTGCCAGAGCCTGCTTCACGGCCTTCACCACATCCGGATGAATCGGCTGGGAAATCTTGTCCCAGTATTGCAGGTAGGCCCGAATCATGTCTTCCCCCGTGACACGCTCTCGTTCATCGAGTCCATCTTTCGTCGAGAGTTCGATCAACTTCACGATCCCCGGCACCGCGGCATCGCCCCACTGAATCAGTTCGAAGCCGATCTCCCAGCGCGTCCCGGCCCCGGCCATCATCCCCAGCAGGACCGGCAGCGATTTCGGATCGCGGATCTGCCCCAGCGTCCAAGCCACCTCGCGGCGCAGATCGCCTCTGCGGTCCTGGGCCATGCGGTGAATGAACTCCAGATCGGACTTCACCCGCAAGTACCCGAGCAGCCGAACCGAAGTGATCAACTCTTCGTCCGGTTTGCCGTGGAAGTCCCGCACGTTGCGAATCGCGATCGGGAGATACCGCGTGTAGTCGATCTCGTAGGGTGACTTGCCGTACGGTTCCCCCCGCAGAGCAGCCAACTCGCGTCCGACCTCCTGCCAGGCCTCGACGCCCTCCTGCCCACTGAGGTAGTCATGCAGATAGACCCGCCGCTCCTGAGCGGCGATCCCCTCCAGAAAGTGCATGAGCGACCGGTACGGCTCCGGTCCTCGCTCCACCCAGACGATCGACTTCTCCTGGCCATCCCGCTTCAGAGTCAATCGATACGTCGTCGCATGCAGCCCGGGCGGACTCCCCTTTGCCCCGTCGTCAGCGGTCAGCCATTTCGTGTCGCTCAGCAACTGATTCAGCTTCCGAATCCGCTCCGGTGACAGCGTGTGATCGAACACCGCCCCCGGGCGAGCGGGCGGGACGGGAGTCGCCTCGCGCCCCTCGACCTTGTACCAGCACTTGCCATCCGCCATGAATTTGAGCTGCTCAATGTAGCCATTGCGCGGGGCTTCGAACGGCTGGAGATGCACCACGAACTCGGTGAATGCGGGCTTCGCGTCGACGACAATGCCTTGGGCTAATTGGTCTGCGTTGGCAGCTTGGGGGGCTTTTGGCTTCTTTCCGCCCCGTCTGCGTTCTGCACTGGTGATCATCAAGACTTCATTCTCCACGATGTAGTCGAGTTTCAACGGGACCAGCACCTGATCGAGGCCGCTGGCGAGCGTGATGCCATCGACTTGAATCGTGACTGGGGAATCAATCGTCGCCCCCACCTCCTCCAGCCCCTTCGAGTCGAGAGAGATTCCGATTCCATGCGTGTCGGCGATATGTTCCAGAACCTTCTTGAATGGGGTCTTGTCGAAGTGCAACGGACTGGGCGATTTCAGGGCGGCAAGGACTCTCGCGGTGACAACGCTCTGTGCGGCCTCAACCGGCCTCCCCCTCTCATGCTCCCTGGAACCGACCAGTTGGGATGCCGAGGCATCTCGTGGTACGGCATTCGAGTCGACGCCCTCGGGAGGCAGTCTCTCGTCTGCAGTCGCACGATTTTCTGATCCGGGATTCGCTCGTGTGGCGGGCAACGAGGCCGGAATTGATTCTTCTGCACTGACTGAGACGGGATGCACAATCGCAATCGATCCGACGGCCAAGGCTCCCACGAACAGCAGCGCCAAGGCGACCACTCGCGAAACCGGACCATGCCCGCGTGCGGTGTCGAACAGCGACTTCACGCGGGTCTCCAGGCTGCTCCCTTCGGCCATCGCCACGCCCAAGGCCAGCCCGCGCGGCATGCCGCACAGGCGGGCGACTTGCAGGAGCTGTTCCGCATAGTCGCTGGCCTTCTCGCCCGACTGCACCACGGCATCGTCGCACGCTTGCTCCCGCTCCTGCCGAAGCCGCCGGAGCGCGAACCACGCCAGCGGGTGGAACCAGTACAGCACGCACGCCACCCGTCCTATCAGTTGAGACGCCACATCCATACGCCGCACATGAGCCAGTTCATGCAGCAGCACCGCCCGCTGCATCGACTCGTCCCACGCGCGAGCCAGCCGGGGCAGGAGGACCACCGGTCGTACGATCCCCCACGTCATCGGCACCACCGCATCGGGATGTTCTCGCAGCTCGACCGCCCGCCGGAGTTGCAACCGCCGACTGAACTGGGCAGCCAGTGCAATCCAAGTCGGGTCGTCGACAAGGACCGTGCGACGGCGCAACTGTATCGTGCGTCCCAGGCCGACAAGCAAGGCTCCTCCCCAGCAGAGTACACCCAGCGCCCACGCGGCACACAGACCCATCGCGGTCCACTGACGCGCGGTGAGCGCGGGAGTGACAGGCACCTCGCTGGCAGGCACGGGGACGACCGGATTGACCACGGTCGGAGCTGCGACCGGTTCCAGCTGAGAGTTCTCTCTCGCGAGGGGAGCCTCGCGAGGCATGACAGGGCGAGGTCGCTCGATGCTGGGGTTCGACTGCTCCACCACCGGAGTTGGAGTCAGCACCTCGACTCGCTGCGGCACCACAACTTCGGGCACCACCACCGGTTCCACGGCGGGCAGGATCGGCAACCTCCACGCGGGCAAGGCCGCTGACGCCACCGGCAGCAAGACCAGCCCAACCATGGCCAGCGACCAGATGGCATGTCGCACCGCAGCCGAGGACCGCGCACAGAGCCACACCGCGAGCCACGCGAGCAGCAGAACTACGGTCCCTTTGGCGGCTGCATTGAGGAGTGACACCGCGAGCGTATCCAACGTGTGAAGCAGGTCCATGTTACTTCCCCTCCGTACGAGCTTGCTTGATGAGCTTGGCCATCCGTTCGAGATCGCCCGGTTCGAGCGTGTCGGATGAGACATCCAGTATCGCCGCCACCGCATCGGTCGCCGATCCGGCGAAGAAGACATCCATCAGCTTCCGCAAGGCTGACCGACTGGCCGCCTCGTGCGACTGCGTGGCTTTGTAGACGTAGCGCTTGCCGTCTTGGCGATGGGACAACAGCCCCTTGGTCTCCAGGTGCCGGATCATCGTCCGCACGGAGGAGTAACTCGGCGGGTCGGAGAGTTGCTCCAGCACCTCGCTGACGGTCGCTTCACCGAGCTGGTGCATGACATCCATGATCTGCCGCTCGCGGCGGGCCAGATCGATTGTGGGAGGCTTGCGAGCCATCTGTCTCACCCCGATGTATGTGGCAATGGGTTAGCAGATGGCAATGTATTGCCAGAATGGAGGGGAGTCAAGGGGAATGTGGTACGACGCTCCGCGTCGTACGTCACGACGCGGAGCGTCGTGCTACATTCGCAGTCCTTCGAGCAGCTTCTCCGCTGACTGCCGCACTTGCGACTCGGGATGAGTTCGCAGTTGTTCCAGCACCGGGATCGCCGGGGCCGCTTTCGCGCCGAGCTTCGTGAGGAACCGGATCGCGCGCAGGCGGACATGGCGGTCGGGCGCGGCGATCTCTTTCGCAGCTGCGGGGGCGGTGAGTTGTGGGGCGGGGCGGAGGCGCTGCGTGGCCTCGATGGCGGCGATGCGGACGAGGGGGGATTCGTCGGTGCGGGCCTTCGTGAGTGCCTCTTGAGTGGCGGGGTCGGGGCTGGGAGCAAACCCCAAGCCGGTGGCCGCTCGCTCGCGTGTCTCGAGTGCGGGGTGCTTGAGAATCCGAGTGAGCCAGTCGGTGCCGCCGAGTCGTCCCAAGGCGATGGCGGACACATCGCGGACATCGAGCGAGCGGTCCGCCACGACCATCTCGGCCAGTCTTGAGGCGGCATCGTTCGCTCGCGGGCCGATGGCTCCCAGCGTGACAGCCAGCGCCCGGCGGACCCGCTCGTCGCGATCCTCGCTGAACTTCAGCAGGACAGGAACACTGGTGGCCCCACTCGCTCGAAAGAGTTCGAGACTCTCGATGCAGGCCACCACCAGATCGAGTTCCGCTCCCGTGCGATCGCGACCTGCGCCAACCCGAGGTTCGTGGGTCTGTAACAGGGCGATCACTGTCGACAGCGTCAGCGGGTGAGCGATTCCGATCCGGCACAGAGCCTCGATCGACATCAGCTGCACCGCGTGGTCGGTGTGAATGTCGTTCGCCAGACGGGCCAGCGTCGGCGTCGCGGGAGCGGCCACCGGACCGAACAGGGCCAACGCCTTGACCGCCCACAGCGGGGTCGAGGCATCGCCCTCACTGGCCGGGATGATCGCATACTTTTCCAGGAGCGGCACCGCGCGGGCTGCGGGGGCTCCGATTCTGCCGAGAGTCAGTGCTGACTGCCGCCGCGAGAACCACGGAGCGGCTTCGTCCTCGACAATCGCGAGCAGCCCCGTTACGGCCAAAGCCGCCTCCGGGGACTGGAGATCGAGCGACTTGATCCGCTCGCGCCAGGCGTCGAGCGTCTGGCCATCGTAGAGTTTTTCGGGGGGCGGGGTGTCATCGACAGACTCACTCGAAAGCCCCCCATTGGCCACCGGTGGGATGTGGTCTGCTCGCGATGCGTTGGTCGCTCCGGTCTCCATCATCAGAGCGAGGCAACACCGCGCGGATGTCGAGATGACCCAACGCGGAATCACGATGCGGCTCCTGTGATGCGGGACGAAGTCCGACGGTGTCTCGACTGACACGCTGCCCCGGCACGGCGGACTGACGTCCGCCGCTCGCTGCGTCTCCTCAGGCTACTTCGCGAGCTTGAGTTCCCACTTCTCGCCGAAGAAATCGGCAGCGGCGATCTTGCCGGGCCAGCGGGCGTCGGGTGGAGTGGAGAGGTCGATGATGGCCCAGTCGGGGAGCTTGGGGACTTGGCGGGCGTTGTTGAGGTAATCGTACTCGCGGTAGGTGAACGAGCTGTTGAGGACGACGTACTTCTCGGGGTTGAGCGGGTTGGGGTAGATCAGGACGGGGGCGTGTGACTTGGCGTCGAACTTTTGCTCGCCGACGCTGATCTGCTCCGCTCCCCACTGGATTGGGAGCTTGTCCGCGACCTTGGCAATCGTCGGGTTGCTCTGCGGATCGCCCCACAGGATCAGGTGGTAGTTCTCGATGTCCTCGGGCTTCAGCTCCTCAGAGGTCTTCACGCGGGCATCCCCACGCATCTGGCGGTGCCACTCGCGAACCGCGCGATTGAACTCGGCATCGACCCACTTGTCGACCTCGGGGTGACGACCGGCTGCGGTCGGCTTGACGAACAGGAACGGTCCCATGAGGGCGTCGTCGATGGGGCCCTGGAGGCCGTGCTTCTTGACGAGTTCTTTGGAGGGCGGTTCGATCGGGGAGGCATGCTGCCATTTGTCATCAACGAGGCGGAAGCGTGCCCCCCAAGATCGGTCGGAGCGTTGCGGTATTTCGAAATTAAAGTGTGATTCTGAGCTGAAGATTGCGACTCCGAGACTCTGATGCCGGGCGATGAGTCCTAGGACACTATCGGCTGCGAGTTCGAGTGAGAACTCAGAGACGTTTTCAGTCTCGACCTTGATCGTGCCGTCAGAGCTGAACCTCACTGTCGCCGGCTTCCAATGCTCCTGGAGGCCATTCACCGTCAAGCAGTGCGCCGAGTTGTACTTGAGAGTCGTCGTCGTGAAGGTAAAGACCTCTGTCTCCCTCGGGACTGCGAATGTCTTCCACTCAAGGTTTTCCCTCATCCCATCTAGCGTCGCCAACCGCTTCTCAATCTCCGCCCGTGCCGCTGGAGTGATACTGTGCGCCGTCTTCGGCGCGATGATATGCGCGAGTTCGAACCGCTCGCCCTCGGGTAGACCCCAACACGCAGCCGCCATAATGTCGGCGGCTTGCTTCTGGATGTCGACCTCCCCACTGTAGGCGATTGTGGGGAGCATCCGCAGGTTCCGCGCCCAGACGGGGCAGTCGTATATCTGCCACAGGGTCTGCTCGAACGGATACGGTTTGAGGTCTTCCTTCTGAAACACCTTCAGAAAGTCCGGCGTCTCGGAGAACCCGGCTCCAGGGTTGGCGGCGAACCACTTGTCCGGATAGTGGACCGCGAGGTGCCAGGCTGCGGCTCCGCCCATCGAGAAGCCGCGAATCGCGACCCGCTGCGGATCGATGGGGTATTCGGAAAGGGCGTGTTCGAGGACTTCGAGCGTGTCGACCTCGCCCGCCAGTTTGTTGGCGTTGCAGTAGCGACCGAACGGATGAATCATCATCACGCCGAGGGCTGGTTCGGGTGAGGCATTCGTCATCCGCTGGGCGATGAACTGGAGTTCGAGGCCCTTCTCGCTGCGGCCTCGGCACCAGATGTCGGCCCGCAGCGGTCCGATGAACTGGGCATTGGGCAAGCCGGGCGAGTAGACGATGCCATACGGCTGGACCGACCCATCGAGCTTCGAGCGGAACCCGCGCACGATGGTCCCGGTGGCTGTGGTCCAGGGTGTCTGGTTTTTGGCCAATGCCTCCGCTCGCGCGAGGCCCTCAGCCAGGACATCCTTGGCCCGCTTCGCATCCGACGGGTCAAAGAACCCGTCCTCCTCCAACGCCAACTTCACCGCTCGGGCGAACACCTCGACATCCGGCAGATACGTCTGCACGATCTCACTCTTCGACGCTCGCAGCTCCACGATCTTCTCCGTGAGCGTCTTCAGCGTCCCTTCGAGCGCCGCGCGATCCGCTGGGTCAATCATGACTCCCGCTGGCGGCACCGGTCGGACCGTGGCCCATTGATTATCGGCGGGCCCATCGGCCAAAGTGACTGAACTGGTGACTATACAGAGAGCCAGCAACACGAATCGAAACGGTGTCATGAGTCCGATCTCCGGAGGAGTGAGTCCGTGGAATCAACCCATGCTAATGGGTGGGTGGCCGGATGGCCATCAGTAGGACTGGGCTCTTCAGGGGTGGGTACATTCGCCTTCGTCGCTCACGTCGCTCCGCGACTGAGATTCCTACGGCCAGACCCCTTTCGTCGTAGTCCAGTGCCCGGTCAAGGCCATATTTTGGGGGCAGTGGACTGCCTGACGGGAGGGCGAAGCTCCTGCTGAGGCGAGAGCCAAGGGACGCGTGAACTGGCGGCAGCGGCTCGGCAGGAGCCGCGCCCTCCCCAGTGTCGTGGGGCGGGCGGAATGCGAGTCGCGGAGCGATATCGTTGTAGCTCACGTCGCTCCGCGACTGAGATTCCTACGGCCAGACCCCTTTCGTCGGAGCCAGCATACCTTCGAGGAGTGAGTCGTCTGGCGGGCGAAATGCGAGTCGCCGAGCGACATCGCCTACGGGGCTCCGTTAACATGCCCCGATGCCCTTCGACTGGATCACACACGAACTCCATGCTCTGGATGAGTCGGGATTGCGCCGCCGCGCGCGGGTCTGCGAACCGTTGCCGCACGGACGGTGCCGGGTCGACGGCATCGAGCTCGTCAACTTTGCCTCGAACGACTACCTCGGGCTGGCGGGCCACCCCCGCGTGATCGCAGCCGCCCTCGACGCCACCGCCCGCTACGGGGCCGGAGCCCGCGCGAGTTCGCTGGTCAGTGGGCGAACTCCGCTGCATGCCGAACTCGAACGGGCCATCGCTGAGTTTGAGGGGACGGAAGCTGCGGTCCTGTTCCCGACCGGGTTCGCGGCCAACGTGGGAGCGATCGGGAGCCTCGTCGAGGCGGGCGATGTGGTCTTCTGTGACCGGCTCAATCATGCGAGCCTCGTCGACGGTTGTCGGTTGAGCGGGGCGCGGCTGCGGGTCTACTCGCATCGCGACCTGGCCCAGTTGTCGAGCGAACTCGACAAGGCGAAAGAGGCCCGCCGCCGATTGATCGTCACGGATAGCCTGTTCAGCATGGACGGAGATGCGGCTCCGCTGGCTGAGTTATTCGCACTGGCCACGCGATCCCGCAGTATGTTACTGATCGATGAGGCGCATGCCACCGGCGTCTACGGATTGAGCGGGCGCGGGCGATGCGAGGAGGTTGGACTCGAAGAAGCGGTCCTCGCGCGGGTCGGCACGTTGAGCAAGGCGCTCGGCTCGCAAGGCGGCTTCGTGGCTGGCAGCGAAGCACTCTGCGACTGGATTCGCAACACCGCCCGCACGCAGATGTTCTCGACGGCGCTGACACCGGGAGCCTGCGGGGCGGCGATCGAGTCGTTGCGGCTGATCACTATCGAACCGGAGCGCCGAGAGCGGGTGCGTCGTCTCGCGCGACAACTGCGTGCGGAGTTGCAGACCGCCGGGTGGACAGTCCCCGGCGAGGTCGATTGTCCGATCGTGCCGCTGATCGTGGGTGAGCCGCAGGCTGCTATCTCGCTCTCGCAGGAACTTCTGCAAAAGGGATTCCTGATCCCCGCCATCCGCCCGCCGACCGTGCCACGTGGAACATCGCGGCTCCGCATCTCTCTCACAGCGGATCACACGCACGAGGATATCCATCGCTGTGTGGAGGTTCTCAGGCGATCGTAGCTGCGTTCGCCATAACGCGGGCGACCGTTCTCGGCGTTCTCGTCAGGGCGGGGGTTGCTTCAGTCATTGTGCGTCGGTTCCGGTCGCCCGCGTTCTGGCGAACGCAGCTACGACCGTTCACTCGTCGCCGTCCGCGTCCTCCAACGCCCCCGCATGCACGACCCCCGCAGCTGACGTGATCCGCTTGACGAGGATTGTGGCGTAGCAGCCACGCGGTAACGTGAACGTCAGCCGCAGCGCCCGCTGGTCGCGATACAGGTCATCCGCGACTTCCGTGCTGCTGACCTCGGAAGGCCGCACGAGGGCGGACCGTTCGCCCTTGGAGAAGAAGCTGTCGCGGGGGTGCTTGATCTTGAGGTCGGCTCGGGTGAGGCCCTCGCGCTCCAGCACGCGATCGGTGATGACGGTGATGGGGGCGTCGTCTTCATAGATGGAGCGCGCGGAGGGGAACGGGATCTCCAGCACGGTCAGATCGAGAGCCGCCTCGGCGACCAGCGAGCGGAAGAACGGGGCCGGGCCTTGCGACAGAGGCACCTCGACGCGGCACTCGGGTGGACAACTGACGTGGATCGCCTCAGCCAGGACTTTGTTCCAGAGATGGCTTTGAAAGGCGGAGAGGTACAAGCTGCGCATGTCCTGGCGCACGCGGGTCCAGGCTCCCTTGAAGTCGGTCGGGTGCTGGACCAGATAGCCAACTATGCTGCGGCGGTGCGAGCGTCCGAGCTGCTCCATCGCTACCATCCAGTGGCCCCACTGATCGCGGAGGATGGCCTTCTCCTTCTTCTCCGCCGAGCGGTCGTTGGGCGAGTGCGCGGCCATGCAGAGCCACAGCGTCCGCTCGTAGTCTCCGGCGATCCACGGGCGGGCGATGAACTCGCAGTCGGAAGTGACGGAGCCAAACCGCTGGTCATCGAAGTAGTTCGGCAGGCCCCACAGCTTGAGTTCGTCGAGTGCCGCGATGGCCCGCGCACACTCATCGGATGCCATGTCGCGCATCACGATCTGAAACGAGTTGGCCGAGATCTCAGACGGACGAAACGGGATGTCCGACTGGCCGAGGTAGCTTAGCCCCCAGAAGTCCCGCTGCGCATTGCGAGCCGGACCGCGATGCACCGTCACGAACTGCGAGGTCTGCGCATGCTTGTCCTTCAGTCCCCCATATGACACCCGCTCGCGCGGCAGATTCCACATCTGCAACAGCTGCGTAATCGCCTCGGGCGTGCCGATCCCGCGCTTGGTCAACTCATAGACCGTGAACTCCCCCTTCGCGCGAATCGGGAACTCCGACAGCTCGGTGACGATGAAGTCCTCGGGGCGACATTTCAGCTTCATGGGGGGAGTTTATCGGATGCGGCGGGTGTCTGTTACTGGGTGAGTGAGGTCTCGAAACGGAGGTCAATGACCGGTCAGGAGTCTGGCTTCCTATTCCGAGAGCGGCTGCGAACCTGATCGAACGAAAGACTCCGGGGGCTGACTCCGCCTGGCTCGCCACTACGGTTGCTACCACCGCTACACCCAGCCGGGATTCCCTCGGGGGGCGTGGGCCGCAGGGTTTGCCTCACAGGTCGAGTCACCCGTCGTCGATACTCAGTGCGGGAGACCGTCCCGCTTGTCTGTCACACCACGGAAGTTCGATTGGGGATCGTCGTGAACTCGTCCTGCGACACCACCCGCCCGCTGTTGCGTCTGCTGGGGCTGATCGCCTCGGTGGTGGCGTTTGCGGTGCTATGGTCAGGGGACCAGAAGATTCAAGCGGAGATCGCCGCCGCGCGGACCAGGACTCGGCCCGTCTATGCGGGGCCGTCCGTGATGCAGAATCTTCCGCTCACTCGACGCGTGGCCACCCACCCAGTGGCCCGCAGCACTTCGTCGACGGTCCTCAGTTTCCTCGACCGGATTCCCGGTGGCTACTATCAACTGACCGATGCTCAGGGGAACCGGGGCACCCTGGTGCTGGAGTCGCGACTGGGGGCGGTCCCGGTCCACGAGATGCTGACGATCCAGTCCTCGCACGGCGAGTTGCAGCTGACGCCGATGCAGACGGTGTTGGGGTCGACGTTGATTGATCGGTAATCGATCAGGCCCGTGGGATAGGCTTCCAGGTTGTCATGCCGAACGGCAGACGACAGGCTGGAAGACTATCCCACGGAAGACTCACTTCCCCTCGAAGCATCCGAGGTCCATCCGCCCCGTGAGCGGTCGTTTGGCCGCTGGACGATTCAGCCACGGCGGCTCGAACTCGACCGGGAGTGAACGTGGCGGGGCTTCAATACCAACATCTCGCAGCACCGACTTCGCTCCCGGCTGATAGTCCCCCTGCGCCGGGTCCACGAAACCGGGGTTATCGGCTTCGATCATCCCGGTCGCGGAGATGGTCCCCTTCAGTTCGCCGTGGCACTTCCGCCATCCGGGTTTGATGTAATTCCCCCGCATCCGGACCTGCCCGTCCTCATCGAGAATCGCAAACGTCGATCCCGCTCCGTTGGTGTAGATCACATTATTCCAGACCTCAGCGGACTGCCTGTTCGTTGAGAGCTTCAGCAGCACCGTCTTCTCGGTCCGCGTCGAGATCACCGTGTTGTTGTAGAACTGGAGCTGTCGCCGGTTGGCCTCGTCATCGCCGCTGTCGCCGCCGAAGTGGACGATCTGGTTGTTGTCGATCCCTTCGTGTTCGATCAGCAGATTGCCATACACCTGGGCCAGGTGATACCGCTTGTCGTTGCGGATGTCCATTCCCTCTTGCGAGTCGACCAGATCGAGCTGGCGGTTGCCCTTCTCGATGCGGTTGTAGCGAATGATGAGGCCCGCCGAGCGGTCCTTGAGGTTGTTCCCCCGGCACCCGACCCGCAGCGGCCCCAGCCGGTTGAACTGGTAGATCATCCCCTTGGCTTCGCTGTAGACGTTGTGCTCGTACACGCTATCCTCAATGCCGTTGTCGTAGAAGTCGCAGCCTTCAACGAGCACCTCTTCAGCCGCCGGAGCGATGAACAGGCCGTTGCCGCAATCGTGCATGCGGCAGTTGCGAATCGTGATATGGTTGCCGCTTTCGAGGTAGATCGCGGAGGCATTCTGGGCGTACTCGGTCAGGCCCGCTTTACCGAGGAAGAACGTCTCGGGCTTGGCTCCGTGGATGTGCAGGTTCTCCAGCACGATGTATGCCGGGGGCAGGTCGCCGGAGTCGCTGGAGCCGCCGATCTTGATGACGCCCCGCGCCTCGGCCCAGAAGTTGAGCCCGCTGGGAGTCGATGCGCGGCTGGCATCCAGGACGGGAGCCTCCCCCTTCTCGTTGCGGATGCCGCGCACGATGATCGGTTTCTCGGCGGTGCCTTGCCGGGAGATGACCCACTTATAACGGTACGGCTCGGGCCGCCAGTGAATCTCAACGATGTCGCCGGGGTTGAGGTTGTTCCACGGCACATGCCCCGGATGGGTCATGGCCTTCCCCGGCCCCACGCTGTAGGTCTCTGCGGCTGTCATGGATGACGCAGCGAGCAGGCACAAAGAGGCGAGCAGACCAACCCGGATGGAGTTCATGTGAGAGCTCAGCAGTGGCCGATGAAGTGTCCGGCTGTCAATGCGGACCCCGGAGGGGTCGCAGAAATTAGCCGGTGGTTGAGCGCCAGCGACACCACCGGGACAAGTCGCTCGATGCCTCTCAGCATCCCGGAGGGATGCCAGAGGCTGGCTCCCGTCGATGGGATGACCGGAACATCCGCGAGACAGGGGCACTCCACAGTCCGCCGATGGCCCACAGTTGCTGGCATCCCTCCGGGATGCCAGGCATTGAGGTATG
>JAYTFV010000455.1:0-6894 GCA_043734065.1 Planctomycetota bacterium | reverse complement strand
ACGATCAAGCCTCTCACAGGAAGGGATTATTCAGATTTCAAAGCCGGGCGCAAGTCCGCCCAGATTGCCTTAACCACCCAGAGTGCGCGCTGGCCCTGGGGCTACCCCGCTGTCATCTCCACCACTCACGATCCTTGACATGTAATTCGTTCAAGACCATGTTCTGAGGGAGTTGCGACACGTAATCTATGTCGTCACATGGAACACCTTCGTACGATTCCGGAATGTCAAAGAAAGCACCAAACTCTTTGTCAATCACGAGCATGCCGTGGATGACCAACTGCTTCGATGAGTTGTCGCAAATCTGCTTCACGGTCATCCCCGGATGAAGCACTCCCCGATACTTTCCAAGATAACCTGGGCCACACGTTAAACGAACAATCCGGCCCGTCGTGTCAGCTACGACAGTGACTACACCAGATTGTATACTTAGCTGTGTGAATGTCATTCCCGCATTCGAACACGATGAGACTGTAAATGCAATTCCCTCTTTTTTCAACTCCGATGACAATGAACTGATCTCGTCGCCAAGTGGAATGCCTGCGATTGAGTGACCAGGAATGACGGGCGCTGCAATGTCCATGTGCTATTCGTTGCGAGAAAAGGCGTATGGGAGTGCCTAGTTCATGAGGTTCCCACCAATGTACACGGGAGAATCCGTGATTCGGCTGAAGTTCTTGAAGCCGTCTGGGCCAATACGACCGAAGATGGTCATTTCTCCTCCCACGACCTTGTAAACTTTCCAGTAGGCACTCTCGTGTGTCTTTCCCATCGGGTTGTGATCCAAGATGTATGTTGCTCCGCTCTTGGTTGTGCGTGTGAACTGAGTGTGTTGTGTCTTGTTAGTAAATCCGGATTGAGGACTCGATCGAACCCACCCCTTTGCCTTCAACGCATCTGCAACATCATCGGGGGATTTACCTGTCAGTTGGCTCACGTACCGCTTTGTGATGTTATTTCGCTTGTCGAACTGGTGCCCATTATGCACCAACCACTCGCGGGGTGGCACCGGTTGGCTCGCTTTGGAGCCTACCGGTGTGCCTTGGCACAAGAGGCTATCGTGTGAACAGGTTTCACCGCAAGCACCTCTTCCGGCTATCGCCGCCCCGGTAGGCCCAAAGCGGCCAACCGGGGCCACCCTGCGGGGAGTTAATTGTGGTGCGACGCTCTGCGTCGCCCGTCACGACGCGGAGCGTCGTGCTACATTTTACGGCATCCCCAGTTGAGCCTGCGCGGCAAACAACTCCTTCTTCGCCGCCTCAAGTTCCTCCAACAACGCCTTGACCTGCTCCTTGTCGAAGGTCTCCTTGTTGAGGGCTTCCAGTGCCGTCTTCACTTTGGCGAGCCGTCCCAGCGAACTCTCGATCTGCTTATTCGCTTCCCCGGCGTTGCCGCCTGCCGCGAAGCGGATGTTCAAGGCCTGAGCCTGCCCCGGCTGAAGTCCCCCATTGAAAGCAGGCTGACCGGGCCGTTGCTTGGTGTATTTCTCGTACAGAGGAAACACCGCCGGGTGTTTCTGCTTGAGGTCGTCGGCATCTTTCGCCGTATAGGTGGTCTCCTTGCCCCCTGCGGTCTCGGTGACTTTCATCTCGATCTCTTTGCCGTCCCGATCCTTGATATCAATCTTCATCCCCACAGTCCGCACCTGGATCTGGCGCTCGCCGTTGATGGTCGTCGTCACCACGGCTTCCACTTGCTGAACCATCAATCCGCCCCGGCCGCGGACTCCGCGCCCGATATTCAGAGCGGGCTGCGCGGGGGGATCGGCGGCGGGGAGCAGAGCCCGGATCGCCTGAGTCGCTGCCGCGACGACCTGCGGCTTCTTCGACTTCGAAAGTTCTTTCAGCGCCGCCCGAGCCGATTTGCCGAGTTCATTCTCCGGCTTGGCCAGCCGCACGAGCAGGTTAAACGCCGCATGCTGCCCCTGGAGGTTGTCCGACTCCGCAGCTGTCATGAGCAGGGGGATCGCGGTGGTGTCGAGATCCTTGTTCTCCAAGGTCCGGATCGCACTGTCC
This sequence comes from Planctomycetota bacterium, assembly GCA_043734065.1. GTDB lineage: Bacteria > Planctomycetota > Planctomycetia > Planctomycetales > Planctomycetaceae > TH-plancto1. The sequence goes on along the minus strand of JAYTFV010000455.1, from coordinate 4,879 downwards.
TGCGTGGGAACATCTTCGCTGGTGAGTTGCTCGATCAGCGTGGCGGTTTCGTCAGGCTTCGTCTCATTCGTCTTATCAGCCTTTTCGGGAGTCTCGGCCCGCAGCACGCTTCCGGAAGAGATCACAAACGCCAGCAACAACACCCACTGCCCCGAACGGACTATTGACATGCGGCACCTGTTTCTTGGTTGTGTGAAACGGATCGGGAGAGGGGAATCTCGATCATCGGAGACGGATCGTCGGAGACAGATCAGCGAAGACGGATACAGAGTAACTCCCCGGAAATGGAACGGAAAGTCTGATTCCACGGGGAATGCCGAATTCTGGGTCCGACGGCGCTGGTCCACCCTGCCCGATTCCCCTACGATTGTGGCGTCGCGAGGTGTCTGGACTGGCACTTGACCCCTGTCGATGGTGCGGAAGGCTGACCAGCATGTTGGAGTACGACTTCGATCAGAGCGTCGGTTACTGGATCACGATGGCGAACCAGTCGATCCGGCGCGCCCTGAGTCAGCGTCTGGTCGAACAGCAGGTCACGCTGCGGCAGTGGGAGGTGCTCGTCTGGCTGGCTCGCGATCCGGAACTTTCCCAGTCGCAACTGGCCGAGTGTATGGGGATCGAGCCTCCGACGCTGGCCGGTGTCGTCACCCGCATGGAGCGCGATGGCTGGATTGACAAGACCAACTGCCAGGACGACCGCCGCCGCAGCAAGCTGCACCCGACGGCCCAGGCCGAAGCCATTTGGAATCGCTCGGTCACTCTCGCGCATGAGGTCCGAGCCCAGGCCATCGCGGGGATCAACGCGGAAGACTTGGAGACGCTGCGGCGGGTGTGTGACACGATCCGCTGTAACCTGAGCTAGGTTCCCGCGATTCCGAGATCAAGGCATGCTCCGCTTCGAAGACTCCGCGTCGCGGCTCAACGAGTGGTTCAGAATTCACAACGAGATCGAAACAGAGTGCCGAACATTCATTCGCCCACGGATCGACAAGCAACGGCCCTGTGGCTGTTGCTTGGCTTCGCCGTCGCCCTGCCCGGTTGCCACCGCCCTTCTGCCAGTGCCAGCCCGCAAGCGGCAGCCCGTCCCGCCGCCTTGGTGCGAGTGACCCCAGTCGTCTCGGAAGAAGTGGCCCCGGAAACGACCGTCATGGGCACCGTCATCGCCCGCCGCACCAGCGTCGTGGCCAGTGGCTCCGAAGGGAAGGTCGACCAGTTCGAGGTCCGCGAGGGCGACCTCGTCGAGGCCGACCAGTTGCTCTCGGTCCTCAACATGGTCACGACCGACCTCGGCATTCAAGAGGCCGAGAAGGTTCTGCAAGAACGCGAGTCAATGCTCGCCGAACTCCAGAGCGGCTCGCGCGTCGAGGAGATCGCCGAAGCCAAGGCCCGCATGGAGGCTGCCGAAGTCACGATGAAGATCATGGCCGACAAGTACAACCGCATGGTCCGCATCGTCAAAGAGAGCGGCGGGAGTCAGAACGACCTGGATGACTCGCGCGAGAAGGCCGAAGCCGCTCAGAAGATGTACCTGGCCGCCAAGGCCCAGTCACAACTGGTCATCTCCGGTCCGCGTGCGGAGCAGATCGCCCAGGCCGCAGCCCGCCGCGACGCCCAGAAGGACCAGGTCGCCTTCCTCAAAGCCGAGAAGGAGAAACGCCTGACCAAGGCCCCCTTTTCCGGCATCGTGGTCCACGAGTTCACCCAGCGCGGGCAGTGGCTCGCCAAGGGGGCTCCCGTCGTGACCGTGGCTGACATCCTCGACGAGGTCCATGTCATCGCCAACGTCGACCAGCGCGACCTGCCGTACGTCCAGATCGGCTCCACCGTCGACCTCGACATCGACGCCACAGCTCAGAAGAATTGGCAGGGGACCATCGTGACCATCGTCCCCCGCAGCGAATGGGAATCGGGGTCACGCACCTTCCCCGTCAAGGTCGCCGTCAAGAACATCATCAAAGACTCCGGCAGCCACAAGTTCCCGACCCTCACCGAAGGCATGCTCGCCCGCGTCAAGTTCAAAGGCCCGCCGCACCTCGCCACCCTCGTCCCCAAGGATGCCATCGTCCGTTCCGAAGCGGGCAGCAAGCTGTTCGTCGTGTTGGCCGATCCCGACAAGCCCGACACCGGCAAGGCCAAACCGGTGATACTCCAGGAAGGTTCGTCCTTCGGCAACCGCGTCGAGATCCTGGCCAGCGACCTCGAACCCGGCATGTCCGTCGTCGTCGAAGGGGCCGAGCGACTCACGCCGTTCGCGAATGTGCAGATCCTGACCGATGCGGTCCCGCCCGCGACCACCAAGAAAGAGTAACCCGTGGGTGTTCAGCCTTCAGGCTGCTCTGCATGCGTCATACGTGCAGCCTCAAGGCTGGACTCCAACGCCCCCTTGATTTCCGCCCCCTCAACCCCGAGACTGGAACTAGCACTCGGGAGCCAAACCATGCCGACCATCCAAACCTCGCAACAAGTCCTCGACCGCCACTACCTCGAAATCCGTTGCAGCCTGCTCGACCTCGCAGCGGCACTCGATCGTCTGGAACGCTCCGATGGGTTTTCGGCGACGGCGGGCGATCCGCGTCTGAAACTGCTTCAAGAGGGTCTGCGGATTCTGTCATCACTCGGCGATGATCGGGCCGAGCGGTTCCAAATGTTGTTGAGTGACAGCTATGTCCCGAACTGGAAGACCGTATAAGTAGGACGGGCCCATTTGGCCCGTTTGAGTGGGATAGGCTTCTAGCCTGACGTGCTGCCTCACAGATGACAGGCTGGAAGCCTATCCCACGAATGTTTTGCAACAATCACCCCAGGCCCTCCATGCCGCCACGCCGCCGTTCCGATCTCGTCATTCCGCAAGCCGACTCACTCGAAGAGGCCGAATACACCCTGCGCGTCCCGGATGCGGAATACCTCCTCGTCCAGGAGGTCAAGGAATTCAAAGCCGATACCGCCGTCTGCACCTCGCTCGGTCGCGGGCAGTTCGCCGCTCATCTGGCCGCGCTCGATCCCAGTGCCAAGATCACATGCTTCTTCCTCGATCAGTATCTCTCCGACGATTCGATCGACTACCACGCGGGCAGTCACCGCAAGCTGCAGATTAGTTGCGGGACCGACCTGCATGAGCGCAAGGTCGAGTTCGCCGCGATTCCAGTCACCAAGGGGGGCGAGGCCGAGCTGACCCGCGAGTTGCTCCAGCAGATGCACATGCGGCTAGTCCGTGGCGGCACGCTGCTGGCCGCTGTCGACAACCCGACAGACACCTGGCTCTGCCACGAACTCGAAAAAATCTTCCGCAGCATCGCTCGTATCCCGGTACGGCGCGGCGTGATCTATCGCTGCATCAAAGAGGACGAACTCAAGAAGCCGCGCGACTTCCGCTGCGAGTTCGCCTTCCGCGACAGTGGCCACCTGATCAAGGCTGTCTCTCGCCCCGGCGTCTTCAGCCACCGCCACCTCGACCTCGGCTCGCGGGCCTTGCTCGAAACAATGGTCGTCAACCCCGGCGACAAGGTTCTCGACATCGGCTGTGGCTCCGGCGCTGTGGCTCTGGCAGCTGTCCACAGGGCTGCCGGAGTGCGGGCTCTGGGAGTTGACTCGAATGCCCGTGCAGTGCAGTGCCTGCTCGAGGGGGCCGCTCTCAATGGCACCACCAGCGTGACCGGTCTGATCGACGCCTCGAGCAAGATCCCCGAACCGGGCACGTTCGACCTGGCCCTGGGCAACCCGCCGTACTACTCGCACTACAAGATCGCCGAAATCTTCATGCAGTCGGCGAAGAAGGCCCTCAAGCCCGGCGGCCGCGTGCAGTTCGTCACCAAGAAATCCGACTGGTTCGTGGCCCGCATGGGACAGCTGTTTAAGGACATCAAAGTCCAAAATGCGCGGGCGTACAAGGTGGTCTCGGCAGTCCAGCCGGGATGACGGCCAGCGATACAATATTCAAATAAAGCCTCTGGAACAACACAGCATGGACCTCGGACTGCAAGACAAAGTGGCACTCGTGACCGGTGGATCGAAAGGCATCGGTCTGGGGATCGTGCGGCGGTTGATTGCTGAAGGGGCTCGTGTCGCGAACGTCAATCGCAGCGAGGCCGAGGGGCGGGCACTTGAGCGGGAATACGCCGCGCAGGGGCGCGAATGCTTCTTCATTCCGGGCGATCTGGCCGATGTGAACGCTTGCCGGAACGCGGTCGAGCAGACGCTCCAGCGTTTCGGTCGGCTCGACATCCTGGTCAACAACGCGGGGGTCAACGACGGCGTGGGACTCGATGCCGGGGTCGAGGCGTTCGTCGACTCGCTGCGGCGGAATCTGATTCACGTGTACGCGATGGCTCACTTCGCGCTGGAGGCCCTCAAGCAGTCGCGAGGCGTCATTATTAACATCGGTTCCAAGGTCTGCGAGACCGGACAGGGTGGGACTTCCGGGTACGCCGCCTCGAAGGGAGGCATCAACGCCCTGACCCGCGAGTGGGCCGTCGACCTTGCCCCGCACGGCATCCGGGTCAACGCTGTCCTCCCCGCCGAAACCTGGACCCCGCTCTACGAAAAATGCCTCGCCGCCATGCCCGACCCCGCAGCTGCCAAGGCCGAGATGGAACAGCTGATCCCGCTGGGTCGGCGGTTCACGACGATCGAGGAACTGGCGAACATGGTCGTGTTCCTGGCCTCGCCATGCTCAAGCCACACGACGGGTCAGATTATCTTCGTCGACGGCGGGTATACGCACCTCGACCGGAAATGTACGGCGCGGAGCGAGGTGGCCTCGTTCGGGGCGGCTGCGAAGTAGTTCCGTACTACTCACCCCAAGAATGTTTGCAGGCTGCGCACATTTCCGGTGGTCAGGAACCCTCTGTACCCCGAAGGGGTGATCCATCACAGCCCAGGG
>JAYTFV010000454.1:0-2706 GCA_043734065.1 Planctomycetota bacterium | reverse complement strand
CCTGCGACGCATCCCGTACAAGATCGAGATCAAAGACCCCTCCGAAGAGGAGTTCCGCAGCCTGCTGCTCTCGCTCGCCAAGAAGTTGGGATTCCCGTGTCACCCGAGCGCGGTCGATCACCTGATCCAGACCCACTACACGCCGGTCGATCGCCCGTTCCGGTTCTGCCAGCCGCGCGACCTGCTGCGGCAGGTCGAGAACCGCTGCACGCTGCACGGGTTGCCGCGCATTGTGGACGAGGAGGCTCTGGACCAGGCAGTGCAGAACTACTTCTCGATCATGTAGGGGGAGCGTTCAGCGTTCAGCGTTCAGCGTTCAGCGTTCAGCGTTCAGCGTTCAGCCAGCAATTTCGCGTCGAGCGTAGGTCGCTGCGTTCGCCAGAACGCGGGCGGCCCGCACTCAGGCGAGTGCAGCGACATCACAAGTTGAAATTGGTGGACCCGTCGCTCGCCGATCCAAATCGCCGCACGACCTCGCTACTCTTCAGCGCGGAAGGCCAATACTCCCGCAGCAGTCGGCAGGCCATCGTGTAGGCCGGATCGAAGATGTTCCCCATGTCGTACCGCACGCATTGCTGGAGCCACAGGCTCGCTCCTGCGGCGTCGAGACCGCCGTCCTGCATCAGCCAGCGGAGCATCTCGGTCGTCGCGTGCTGCGTCGCCTGATCGAGGGGCCGCGCGTTGCCGATCGTGGCGATGCCGCCCGAGTCGATCAGCCTCGGCCATTCGAGCTTGTAACTCTTGACGAGATGCAGCTCGAACGTCGTCCGCGTCGAGACCTCGACCCCGTTCCCGCTGATCTCGCCGTCCCCCTGCACCGCATGCGCATCACCCAGAAAGAACAGCCCCCCCGCCTCTGAAACCGGGAACAGCACCACAGCCCCCGCGCGGCACGCCCGGTAATCCATGTTCCCGCCGTACGGACCCGAGGTCGCGGTCGACAGGGCCTGCTGCCGGGCCGGAGCGACACCGAAGCACCCCAACATCGGATCGAGCGGCAGCACCAACTCCGGCATACCGACCGGTCGCGGAGCCACCAACCGCACGGTCTGCACAGCGACATCGATCTCCCACTCCACCAGATCATTCGGCGGCAACGAGGCCACGAACCCCGGATCAACGCAGTGCGCCGCCGTCGAGGCCATCGTGAAGCCATAGCGGCGACTGGGGGTGATCTCGACGATCCGCACAGCCAGTGCATCGCCCGGCTCGGCTCCTTGGACGGCAAACGGCCCCGTCATGGGATTGCCTCGTACTGCGACCTGTTGCCGGTGTTTGTCAAAGCCCCGGGCATCGACGGTGTCGGTGGTGATCGAGTCACCCGACTCGACCCACAGCACGGGTGCCTGCGGGCCGAGGGTGTTGTGATAGGCGGTGGGGGTGAAGTCGTGGTGCATCGGGGGAGTGATGAGTGGGGAGTGGGGAGTGGGGAGTGGAGCCGTGACTCGATTGGAATTGTATGTGGACCTCTTCTCCTGCCCCCTTTCCCCCGCTGGCGACTCGGCCATGCGAACCCGCGTGACTGTGGGAGAGAGGGGGCAGAAAACAGTCGTTGCAGGCGTTGTCCGAACCGACCACTACTCGCAACCAGTTGGCATCCGCAACCCTCGCAGATCCCACATCTGATTTTCTGAGTCAACGAATTCTGGCGGGCTGGTCGACTCCCGCATTTTGTAAATCGGGCAGTTCGTGATCGCTGTCATCGACCGGTGCCATTTGATTCGGATTCGCAGCTCTGGGCTTCCGGGGAGCCGAGCGAGTCACGCGGGGCGGAGCCGGAGTCGTGGGGGACTCCTGGCCGCGACCGGCGTAGGGTTGGGAGTGTTCCAGATGGTGCTGAAAGTTCTGCTCATACGCCGCATACAGATCGGGCATCGCGTGGATGATGAGTAAGTTTTCCGCGTTGTTGTTTTCGGCTGCTTTTGTGAAATTGAAACTGCCGCTGATCAGTGTCGTGCCGTCAATCAACATGATCTTGTTGTGCGCGATCGCGTGGGCCGCATCGATGTGGGTCTCGATCCCGGCATGGGCCACGAAGTCGGCGGAGGAATACTGCTCGGTCCGCTGGCTCTTATCGAGGACGACGATGACCTTCACCCCCCGTTGATGGGCCAGTTTCAGAGCATTCGCAATCGATGCAGAGGTGAACGAATATGCCTGGACCGAGATGCTCTGCCGCGCGTGGTTAATCTCTTGCACGACGGCGTCGGTGCAGCCTCCCCGAGGTGAGAAGTAGCAGCGAATCTCACCGCCCTGGGTCGACTGCGAGACCGCTCCCGCCGAGGCCGCCGGGACCGCAGAGGTGCCGGTGTCGCTGCTTTGAATTTCGCAGCCGACCAGACACAGGGCCAGACATGCGGCTCCCCACAACCATCGCTGCCTGCTCATGGCCAGAATCCCTTCTCGGCGTGACACGGATCGGTACGCCTGCTCCCGACGTTCCACTGAAGCCGGGCAGTATGACGTGTCCCTGCGTTTGAGCCAGATCAGTTCCCGGCCCGTGGGGTTTTTGACCCACAGGTGGGGACGCCTCCACGTTTCATGGATACCGTCCATTGGCGAACGCACGGACATCACGCACGGCGTGCCTATCTGATTTACGGTTTCGCCGGGCCGGGGTGTTCCTTCCGGATCGTCGCGATATACCCCTTGGCTCCGTTCACGAGGCTGGGGTCGGTGACTTGTTCCAGCACGGCGATGGCCTCG
>JAYTFV010000453.1:0-3480 GCA_043734065.1 Planctomycetota bacterium | reverse complement strand
CGGTGTCGGTGGTCCTCGCTAATGGGAAACGCAGCACCGGCAAGGTACTCGCCGCTGAGCCGAAGCTCGACCTGGCGGTCATCAAGATCGAGGCCGAGGGACTGGACTACTTCGACCTCTCCACCATCGCCACAGCCGGGCCGGGAACGCGGATCTATGCCTTCAGCAACATGTTCAAGGTGGCCGCCGGGGATGAGCCGCTCTCCGTCCAGCACGGCATCATCTCGGCCCGCACCCAACTGAGTGCAAGGCGGGGCCGGTTCGCGTCGAACTACGCCGGGCCGGTCTACGTGGTCGATGCCATCACGAACAACCCCGGAGCTGCGGGTGGCGTGCTGACCAACCGCGACGGGAAGCTGCTCGGGATGCTGGGGCGGGAGCTGCGCGATTCGCAGTCACAGGTGTGGGTAAACTACGTGGTTCCGATTGGCGAGCTGGCCCCGACGCTCAAGGCCATGATGCAAGGCGATTATACCCGTTCCAATGTCGTCGACCCCCTGGCCGTCGTTCGCAACATCCCCCCTCGCACGTTCGGCTTGATCCTCGTCCCCGACATCGTGTTCCGCACCCCAGCCTACATCGATGAGGTGCTGCCCGGCACCGATGCGGAGAAGTTCAAGCTCCAGCCGGATGACTTGATCGTGTTCCTCAATGGCAAGGTCGTGAATTCGGTCCGCACGCTGCAAACCGAACTCAACCTCCTGCAACCCGGCCAGGACGCCGAGTTCGTGATCCGCCGCGGGAGCGAACTGATTACGGTGAAATTTCCGGTGCCGCTGGATTTGGATCAGAGGAAGCCATGATCGTTCAGCAAACCAAGCTGGAAGAATCACCTCTCAAAAACCGGCTGGCTGGCGGAGTGATCGTTCTGTTCTTCATCGGGGTCATCGCACTTGTCGCATATGGGATTGTCGAGACTCGCCAGCGGCTGATACTTGTGCAGACCCATCAAGACCTGAAGTGGATCGGGATCGCACTGCATCGCTATCACGATGAACACGGTCACTTTCCTCCGGTGGTCGAGCTGGATCAGAGTGGATCACCTAGGCACTCCTGGCGGGCGATCATCCAGCCACATCTCGCCGCTCATGTAAAGACTTCCGACAACTTCAATGCGTATGACTTCCGACAGAAATGGGATAGCGATATTAATTCCGATGCGGTTCAGCGACATCGTTTCGGAGATCATTGGTTTCAGTTTCTGGCGGTGGTTGGCCCGCATGCAGCATGGAGCAAAGAGGGAACCCGAAAGCTGTCTGACATCACTGATGGGACATCAAATACGATCCTCGTGATCGGGATTCGCGACACCGGAATTGGCTGGAACGAGCCGCGCGATGCCGAGTACGACGGGAAGAGGCTGACCATCAATGGGCAACCATTGAAGTCGCCACAAAACATCTTTGTGTTGTTCGCTGACGGAAGCGTCAGATCCGGCGTTTATAGCGAGGCGATCACACCGCTGCTGACGATCGACGCGGGGGATCAGGCACCGGATTGGTGAGCCAGAGGGAGTGAGTCGCTGCGTTCGCCAGAACGCGGGCAACGGGCATCAGTGTCCGAACGCCGGAGTAGATTTCCTCAGTCTTCGATGACATCCGAAGTCTGCTGCCACACGCGGACGCCCAGAGCCTCTGCCTGCTGAAATCACCGCAGAGGGCGCGAAGGTTCGCACAGGGATCTCCCAGCGTTCACTCGGAACGCTGCGATCCTCCTCGCCCTCTGCGATGAATCCTCCTCTTGACTTTCGGGACGTTGTTTTGGGCCAATTCCTAATTGGACAGCGCCACTTGAGGTCTTCCGCGTGTCAAAACCCAGGGTCGTGTCTGAGAGAACGGCACGGCGTCAGCCTGCCGAGGAGTTCGGTGACTGTCCGCGCGGGTTGGCAGGCGGGGGCCTCGACAGGCTGACGCCTGCCGCTCCCGGCGATGGTGAGTCCGTTGCGAAATAGTGGCGCTGTCCAACTAACGGGGATCGGCGTTGCGGCGTGCCAGCCCCTTGGCCTTGGCCTTCTCCATCTTCTCATGCACCCGCGCAAAGTTCTTCAGCCAGGCGTCGTAGTCCTGCGTCTTAAACCTAAAGAACTCCTCGACCTCTGGATGAGGCAGCAGCAAGAACTTCTCGGCGGCCAGGCCCTCGATCACGCAGTCGGCGACGGCCTCGGGAGTGACCGAACTCATGTGCAGGAACTGGTGCACCGGGTCGCTCATGTCGAGGAAATCGGTCGAGACGCCAGCCGGGCAGAGGCACGAGACCTTGATTCCCCGCTTCTGGTACTGCACCGACAACCACTCCGCAAACGCCACCACCGCGTGCTTCGTCACCGAGTACGGGGCCGACCCGATCTCGGTCAACAGCCCGGCAGCCGACGAGGTGTGCAATAGATACCCCTGCCCTCGCGCCAGCATCCCCGGCAGCACCGCCCGCGAGGCGTAGACATGCGACATGACGTTCACATCCCACAGCCGCTGCCAGTCGAGATCGGGGACTTCGACACCGCCGCTGATGGTGATCCCGGCGTTGGAGACGAACAGGTCGATCTGGCCGAATTGCTCGATTGTCTTCGCCACGAGTGATTGAATCTCAGCTTCCCGCTGGACATCACAGCGTATCGCGAGGCCACCGATCTCCTGGGCCACCGCCGAGGCGGCCTCGAAATCAAGATCGGCCACCACCACAGCGCGAGCCTGTTCCTGGGCGAACCGGCGGCATAGCGCCCGCCCGATGCCGTTGGCACCGCCGGTGACGACGGCGACTTGATTCAACAACTGCATGGGACATCCTTGTCTGCTCGAAACCGACACTCCAATGACGCTTGATGGCGACTATGAGCAACGATAATCATTCTGTCCTCTGAATCTGTGTTAATCTGGTGATCGGGGTACCAACACGACTCTGACCATGGCGGAATCAGACCCGAGTATTGGTACACAGATTTCACAGATCACCACAGATTGGAATTCGCCCTGGCGATGCCGCATTGCCGAGGCGACATTGTCATTCTGGGGCTTGGTAACACATGAGACTCAGGTTACTTGACGGGGGGCTTGGTCTGTTGCAGCGACTTCACCTGAGCATGCACGGTGCCCACGATCTGGTCCTCGACCGACTCGGCCCACTTGCTCGGGAGGCCATAGTATAGCATGGCTCCTTCCCCCTCATACCCGCCCTCTTTGAGAACTCGCAACGACGGGATGTAGGCCATCACATCGTTGGCATACGCGGCCACCCACACCGGCTTGGCTCCGTACTGCATGCGGATTTCAGTCTTGAGGCGGATCGAGTAGTCGACCACCACCTCGCCCCCAAGAATCACCCACACCGGGCCATCGCCGAGTTTCCACGTTTGCACCGGATAGGCATACGTCGGGCGGATCGAGCCGTGGGCCTCCAGCTCCTGCTTCAGTGTCTTGGCTCGCCCGGCTTCGTAGACGTTGGTCGAGGTCAGTTGGGATTCGATCTGCTCGGCTGTGGGGATCG
>JAYTFV010000452.1:0-5243 GCA_043734065.1 Planctomycetota bacterium | reverse complement strand
CCAGCGATTTCGGAGAAATCGCCGACATTCGGGCCGCCCCTGCGCCTCAATCATGTTCACAGCACTGGCCTCGCCCTCCCGCCGCCTTGCCCTCCCGACACATCGCCCGCGAACTCAACCAAGACTCTCACCGACAATCGGGATGCACGCACGAAGCGAAGGCACACGCTCCCGGTGCTGTCCCTCCCATTCTTGTGGCTCAATAGCCACAATAGGTCGAAGGCAGAGTGGACTGGGGTTTGTTCTCCCGGTCAGGAAATCACCCAGCTTCGAAACGGTCTTCCCGGGAGTCCCCATGAGATTCGGCGTGATCGTACTCGGCGTGCTGAGCCTTCCCGCCCTGGTCTGGGCCGAGTTGCCGTCCCCGCGGTTGGACCGGATATCGGTCCTGGGCGTCAACCAGGGGGGCGAGGTCGAACTCGAAGTCGTCGGGGCTGACCTCGATGCGCTCACCGGGTTGGTGTTCGATTATCCCGGTTTGTCGGCCACACCGGTCGAAGGCAAAGAACGCTGGTTCAAGATCAAGGCGGCTGCGGACATTCCGCCGGGGACGTATGACGTGCGGACGCTGGGGCGGTTTGGGGTCAGCAGTTCGCGGCTGTTTGCGGTGAGTCGCGGCCTGAAGGACATCGCCGACAACGGCAAGAACCGCTCGGTCGGCGAGGCCCAGATCATCGAGATCAACAGTGCCATCAACGGCATGATGGATGGCAATGCCGAGGACATGTACAAGCTGATCGGGGTCAAGGGCCAGCGGATTTGGGTCGATTGCCAAGCCCAACGGCTCGACACCGAACTCGATGGTCAGTTGAGCGTCCTCGACTCGCAGGGGCGAACCCTGGCCAGCAACGGCGACTCGTATGGCGTCGACCCGTTCGTCGACGTGACGTTTCCGGAGGACGGTGAGTATCTGATCGTGCTCAACGATCTCTCGTATCGCGGCGGCTATCCCTACCGGTTGGTGGTGTCGAATCTGCCGCATGTGGAGTTGATCTATCCCGCAGCGGTGCAGGCCGGGGCGACGGCATCGTTGACGGCCTTCGGGACCAACCTTGGACCGGGTTCAAAGCCTTCGACACGGACCGTGCAGGATCAACTGCTGGATGAGTTCCCGTTCACCGTGGCCGTGGGGACCGAGGAACTCGCAGTCGGGGGCTATCGCTTTCTGAGCCACCCGACCCATCACTCCGTCCTGCCGACAGCGGCCACCGCGACACTGCTCGGTAAGCAGATCACCGCCGAGCCGCTCGACAACACCTTCAACGCTCAACCGATGCTGATTACCGATCAGCCAGTCAGCCTCGAAGTCGAACCGAACGACCAGCGCGACAAGCCCCAGCCGATCACGCTGCCCGCTGTCGTGGCTGGGCGGTTCGATGTCCCGCGCGATGCGGACTGGTTCGAGTTCACTGCCGACGCGGACGAGAACTACTACTTCGATGTCTACTGCGAACGCATCGCCGGGCGGGCGGACCCGTATCTGGTGGTCTTCGATGAGAAGGACCAGCGCGTCGCTGAACTCGACGACTATGGCCACCGTGTGAGCGCCTTTGATGCTCATCTGCGTGACCCTTCGGGACAGCCGGTACGGCTCTCCAAGGACAAGAAGTACCGCGTCCTGGTGCAGGATCGCTATCGCCGCGGCGGCGGGCGGTATCAGTACGTCCTCGAAATCCGCAAGCCCCGGCCCGACCTGTTCGCAGCGGCGATCCACGGCAGCAATCCGGCCCCCAGCGGATTCAATTTCTATAAGGGAACGGCCAACTTCCTCGATGTCGTGATTCACCAGTGGGAAGGGTACACCGGTCCGATGACGGTCACAGCCGAGAGGCTGCCGCCGGGGATGCACGCGGCACCGCTGCGGATCGCGTCGAACACGCGCGGGACGTTCGTGGTCTGGACCGATGAGGACGCCCCCGACTGGAATGGGAGCCTCAAACTCGCCATCGAGGGAGAACGCCAGGGGGAGAAATTCCAGCGCGAGGTCCGGCCCTATACCCGGGTGAGTAACTCGCTGAGTTCCAGTCGGCCCACGCGCGAGATCGCCGCGTCGATCCGCGAACTCGGCCCGTACTCCGTGACCTGCGAGCCGAGCGAACTATCGATCGAGGCGGGCAAAGAAGCCCAGCTCAAAGTTGCCGTGAAGCGCCTCTGGCCCGACTTCAAGGACAAGGTGGCCCTGCAACCGCTCAATTGGCCCGGCAACATCCAACTCAGCAACTTCGACATCGCGGGCGACAAGACCGAGGCCACCGTCACGATCAAGGTCCAGGCCAACTCGCAACCGGGCGTGCATACGGTCACGCTGCTGGGTCAGGGGCAAGTCCCGTTCCACAAGGATGCGATGGCCAAGGACCGGCCCAACACGCTCGTGTCTTTCCCCAGTCGACCGGTCACGATCACGATTACCGCTCCGCCGAAGCCGTAGGCGATGTGGCTCCGTGACTTGCATTCCGATCGCAGATCCCCACATCGGAGCCAGGCCAGCCGGAGGGTGTCAGCCCCATGGCACTTACTTTAGATCAGTAGCCCGAAGCGTAAGCGAGGGAGAGCGGAACCCGCGTTTCCCTGAGATTCCCTCGCTTACGCTTCGGGCTACTGCAGTCGGTGCCATGGGGCTGACGCCGCCCGGCTCGCCGGATCTCACGATCCTGTCCTCAGCAGTCCCAGTGATGGCTCTCTTCGACTCCCTCCCGATCGTCCTCGGCTCGCGCTCCCCGCGTCGACGGGAACTGCTGTCGCTGCTCGTCCCTCCCGAGCGAATCGTGGTTCTCCCGCCCACCGATCCCAATGAACCGGGATTCGAGGGGCTGCGAGACGAAACGGCCATTCGGGATCAACTGTTGCGGATCGCCCGGCACAAGAACAGCAACGTGCGAGCCCGATCCGAATGCCCGCGTGAGGCTCTCGTCCTCACCGCCGACACCGTGATCGTGGCCGGTCACGCCGGAGCGTTCGAAGTTCTCGGCCAGCCGCCGTCTGGCGACCACTGGCAAGAGTCCGTCCGCCGCTGGTTCCACACCCACTATTTCGGCCAGACCCACCGCGCGATGACAGCTGTGGTTTTCTCCAACTCTGCTGGCCAGTGCCGGGAGCGCATCGTGGAGACGGTGGTCACGATGGGTCCTCGCGATGACCTGCTGCTGGAGTGGTATCTCGACACCGGCGAACCGCTCGGCAAAGCGGGCGGCTATGCCTTGCAAGGGGCCGGGAGCGTGTTCATCACCCACGTCGCGGGGAGCCTGAGCAACGTGGTCGGGCTGCCGCTGGAGGCAGTACGAGCGATGCTGACGGAGATTGTGGCACGACGCTCCGCGTCGTGAGTCCAGCAACCCGACGCGTCAGCGAGGGCGGGCGTCTCTCGACGCTCTGCGAGAGGTTGGTTCTCTGACCTGAACGCGGCCTTGAATCCGGCAGCTCGCTAACGCTCGGAGCCCTCGCTGACGCTTTGGGTTACTGGAATGTGGCACATGCGGCTTGGCAGGAGCCTCGACCTCCCGAAGTGAAAGCGAGTCGCGGAGCGACATCGCCTACGGGCCATTGGCGAATCTCCCCGCGCGGTCCTTATACTCCCCCGCATGAGCCAGGGATTTCTCGGATTCGATTCGTCGTTGATGCTGGACGTGGTCGTGTGTGCCCTCGTCCTCGTGGTGCCCGTCATCATCTACAGCTTGTATCTGGTCAAGGTGCAGAAGCACTACACTCTGCATGCGGCGATTCAGACGACGCTGGCAGTGGTGCTGCTGCTGGTGGTGATCGCCTTCGAGGTCGACATGCGGCTGCACGGCGGGTGGGAGAACATCGTCAATAAACACCCGGAGGCTCCGCGCGTCACGGGCGCGGCACTGGAGCAGGCTCGCACGATGCTGTGGGTGCATCTGGTGTTCGCGGTGTCGACGCCACTGTTGTGGATTGCCACCCTGAACCTGGCCTGGCGGCGTTTCGCGACCCCGCCCCAACCGGGTCCGCACAGCCGCACGCACAAGACCCTCGGCTGGTTGTCCACGCTCGATCTGGTGCTGACCTCGGTGACTGGGCTGGGGTTCTACTACTTGGCGTTTGTGCGGTGAGGCGGGCGGTCCGTGAAAACTAACCGTGGGATAGGCTTCCAGCCTGTCGACCTGGGCGAAGCATGACAGGCTGGAAGCCTATCCCACGGGTCAGACAAGTCTGACCGATCGCTTCAGGCGGGAGTTGCCACTGCACTTTCCGCCAACGCCGGGGCGTCTCTCCACGTAGACATGGCCACGGGACGGTCCGCGCGGTACGCTGCCGGTCGTCACCTCCCTGCGGTGTCTTGTCTCAGGTCGCTCCCATGTGCCGATGGACATTCCGACGAACGATCGTCCTGGCCGGGTGCTTGACCGCTTTGCTGTCGTCGGGGATTTTCGGGCAGAGCAAGTCGACATCTCCGGTCAACACGACTTCAGTGCAGTGGAACCTGCTGTTCATCGGACCGGAACAAGCGGTGCCTCTTTTGGTCACGGTCACGGCCGACGAGGGGCCGCTGGTCAAACGTCGCATCCTGGCTCAGATGCTGTTGCAGCGGTTTGACTCGAACAAGGACGGGAAGCTCTCGGCCTCTGAGGCCGCTCTCCTGCCGGTCGGTGCCAAAGCCTCTGGACCGGGACTCGGCGAGCAGTGGAAGACGCTCGACTGCTCGCCCGCCGATGAGAGCCTCTCCGTCGAGGAACTCACCACGTACGTCAACGAGCAACTCGGCCCCACGTTCCAGATGTCGACGCGACCGCCGCGGTTGGCGCAGAGCGTCCAACTGATCGAGCGGCTCGACCAGGACCACGACGGGGCGATCTCCGCCACGGAATTGCTCTCGGGGATTTCGAGGCTGCGGCAGTCGGACCTCGATGATGACGAGTCGGTCTCGGTCGGAGAGTTGCAGCCATTCCCGCGTCAGCAGGGCTTGCAACGCCCGCTGAACGCAGAGGCGATCCAGGCCCCGATCATTCCTGTTGATCGCGATGACGAGGTGCGGGTGGCGGTCGCGCGCGTCCTCAGTGCGCATGGACGGGACGCGAAAGGAGAGTCGGTCGCCCTGGCCCGGATTCAGACGCCGGACGGCAAGCCTGAGTCTTTCGATGCCGACGGGGATGGCCGACTGAATGCCTCCGAGTTGACGACCTGGGTGCAGGCCCGAAAGCCGGTCGTGACCATTGTGGCCACGCTGGGGCAGAAACGTCCCTCGTCCGTCTTGGTGCAGCAAGGGACCGATACGCAGACCGGAA
>JAYTFV010000451.1:0-14689 GCA_043734065.1 Planctomycetota bacterium | reverse complement strand
GCGGGGCGGATTGGGATCAGAGGGAAGCGCGGAGTTTGTTGCGCCCCCCCAGCGAGCCGTTCAGGCGAGCCGGATGGCGTCAGCCTCGGGACTCTGACGCTCGACGTGCCAGTCCGGGGGCTGGCGCCGCCCGGCTCGCCTGCGTGTGAGTGCCGTTTCATCAGGCCAGCCCCGGCCTCGATGCCAGCTCAACCCCCCAGCACCGAGTCCGCCAGCATCACGAACCGCTCCACCCTATGAGCGATGACTTCAATGCTCCGCGCCCAGAAGTCCGGCTTCCGCAGGTCGTAGCCCAGCGTGGACTGCACCGCGTCCTCGGTCAATTGGCAACCGGTGGCGATTAGGAATTTCCGGTAGCGCTCGGGGAACTTCGCATCCCCTTCCGCAGCCATCGAGTACAGTCCATTCGACAGCAAGTACCCGAACGTGTATGGGAAGTTGTAGAACGGCCAGCCGTTGATATAGAAATGCAGCTTCGAAATCCAGAACCCCGGATACCAGCCGCCCTCTTCGAACACGTTCAGGTACGCCTCTTTCTGGGCGGCTTCCATCAGGCTCGACAGCTCCGCAGCGGTGAGTTCTCCCTTGGCTCGGGCGATATGGAACCGGTCCTCGAACAGGAACCGGCAATGGATGTTCATCAGGAACGCCACCGAGTCGCCCAGCATCTGATCGAGCATCCCGAGCTGTTGACTGACCGATGAAGCCGCGGCGAGGCGCTTCTCGCCGAGGACCGCCTCGGCGAACGTCGACGCGGTTTCGGCGAGGTTCATCGGGTAGTCCTGGAGCAGGAACGGCTGCTCGCGCAAGACCCACGAGTGGTAGGCGTGCCCGAGTTCGTGGGCCAGCGTCGACATGCTATCGGCGGTGCCGGTGTAGGTCATGAACACGCGGGTCTGCTGCTTCGTGGGGATGCCGGTGCAGAAGGCCCCCTGCCGCTTGCCACCGCGATTCTCGGCCTCGACCCACTTTTCGCGGAAGGCGTGCTTCGCGAAGTCGCCGAAGTCCGGGCTGAACTGATCGAAGGTGCTGGAGACCATGTCGACCGCCTCGGGGTAACTCAACTCCGATTGCGACGATTCGCCCAGCGAAGTCGGCAGCGGGGCCATCTGGTCGTACCACGCCAGCTTCGACAGCCCGAGCAGCTTGGCCTTGCGATCGAGGTACGGGAGCAGGCACGCCTTCTTGTCGGCGATCGTGCCCCACATCGCATCCAGGGTGCCGCGCGTCATGCGGTTCATCCGCAGCGGGGCCGCGAGGTGATCGACGCCGAGCCGCTTGTACTTCGTGAGCCTGGTTCCCGAGAGGTGGTTCAGAGAGTCCGCACAGGTGTCGGCCAGACTGGCCCACGCCTTGTCGAAGGCGTAGAAGTTATTCTGCCGCACCGAGCGTTCGGGCATGTCGAACTGAATCTGGCCGGGGGATTTTTTGATGATCAGCCCGCGCTCCATGACCTCGATCTTGAGTTCCCCCGAGAGCCGGTCGTACAGCCGCGACCACGCCAGCGATCCGTCGACGGCGAGTTCGTTGGCAAGTTGCTCCTGGTCCTTCGGCAGTCGCAAGGCGGCGTTGCGTCGGCACTCTTCCAGGACGAACCGCAGCGTCTTGAGCTGGGCGTCTCCGGCGATGAACTGGTCGAACGCTGGCTCGGCCACGCCGACGAACGCCAACTCGACATTGGCCAGTACCCGCTGCCGCAACGGCGTCAGCGCGGAGAGGACTCCCTCGATCCGCTGGAACTCCTTGTTCTCCGCATCGATGGCGGCATGGCACCCGACGAAGGCTTGCAGATCCTCTTGCCGACTCAGGATCGACGACAGTTGGCCCATGAACGGCCCCCACACCTTCGCAGCCCCGCTCGCCGTCACTGGCGGAAGGGCATCAGAGGCATCGGCCAATTGGGTGAGATCGGCCTTGAATTGCTCCAGATGAGCTGCGAACGCGGGCGTCTGCGGCTGGGGGAGGATCGAGTCAAGATCCCAGTTCAGGGAGTAGAGCGTCGGGGAGGACATCGGGCGTTCCTGTTCAGGTGGCCGGGGTGTATCGGCAGTGGACTCGGGTATCTTAGGAGAGACCGGCCCAGCCAGCCATTTGGTGGCAATCCCGTTGATATGACCTTACAGTTTGGCCTGTTGACTCGCCCCTTCTGCCATCCACGCTCATCCGGAGCAGCATGTGATCAAATTCCATGAAATCTACACACATACGTGTTCGGGAAGCATTGATCGCGAGGTGGAATGTGAGGCCTGCCACACGACGTATACCTATGTGGTCAAAAGGACAGCGATGGGGCTGGCCTTGAATCATCTATCTCAAGATGACATCGCAGCCCACAACCGATCCGTGGAGATTGCGAAGCAGAGTTTAGAGAGTGCGTTAGAATCGGGTCTGGAGATTGTTCCGTGTCCTGATTGCGGTTGGTATCAGAGTGAGATGCTGCCACTGGTTCGCACCAGACATCTGCGGTGGATCAAGTCTCTGGCGGCAGCTTTCAGTGTGGCTGCCGTGATCGTGTTTCTGGTGAGCGTGTTTTCGACATCTCGCTTCGGAGTGCAATCGGTTCCGTTGTGGGCCTGGGTAGGCATGTCTGTGTTGGCTGTCCCGGCAGTCCTGCTCCTGCCTCTTCGCTTCTGGCTCGCTTCGACGTTTGACCCGAACGCAGAACCAGTTGCCCAACGCATGGAATTCGCACAACGGGCTCTGCGGCGCTACGGCAAAGTCGAGGTGGACCAATCCCCCGATGCTCGTCCCTGGATTCTGAACGAGGCCGGGATGTGGTCGACGGCAGAAGAGGCACGAGGTGCGATTACCTTCCTGGACTGTTTTTGGAAATCGACAATACCGGTACTCGGTGCGTTCGGAGGAATTCTACTCGTGGGTCTGGCTTGGATTCTGGCCTTTGGCAAAGGACATGACGAGAATCCCATAGATCGATTTGTGACCGCGATGATCGCATTTGGACCTGGAGTCTGGCTGATTCATTACGCTCTGAAACATGCGATCACGCTTTATCGAATCACTCAAGAGGGTGAACTGACAACGGGTGTCGTCACTGGGGTCAGTACGGGGTTCAACTACTATTTCATGCATCAGGTGAGATACAACTATACCGTGGACGGAGGGACACACCTCAAGGGGATGATCACCTCGCAAGATTACCCGATCGGAGCCCGAGTCATCGTGGCCTATCCCCCGGAGAATCCTCGCGAGGGGCGATGCATCGACAACCTCATCCGATCCCCCACGTAGGCACCGTATTCTGATCGCGGGGGAACCCTCGGGAAACCACACGGCGGACGGATACGGTAGCGCACAAGCGAGGGAACCATCCCGACAAGCGGGGTGGCGGGGAATATTTGTTCGCCACTTTGTCTGACAGCTCGCCCACTGTGAAACAGTGCGTCGCCGTGCCGGTTCTCAGAATACTCTAGCATCTCTGACCAAACGTGCTATCATCAGCGGACGTTGATGTTTGGGGTTCGATAGATCATTAACCAAGGAGTTTCTCATGGTGTCTGCCAATCGTCGTCAGTTTCTGTCACGGGTCGGTCGCGGAATGATCGCGGCCAGCATTGGGGCCGGGCTGGCCGGGGATCTGGGGATTCGAGCGGCCTGTGCCTTGGAGGGCGAGACCGAGTTGTCCTTCGGGCGGCTCGAACCGCTCGTCGACATGCTCCAGTCGACCGTCCTCGACAAGGTACTCCCCGCAGCTGTGGCGGCACTCAAGTCGGGCACGACGCTCCGCGATCTCGTGGCGGCTGCGGCGCTCGCGAATAGCCGTGCCTTTGGCGGCGAGGACTATGTCGGGTTCCACACGTTGATGGCCCTGCGTCCGGCCCTGGCGATGGCCGAGGACTTGCCGACCGAGCAGGCCGCGCTGCCGGTGCTGAAAGTTCTCTACCGCAACAGCCAGCGGATTCAACAAATCGGCGGTGGCACCCGGAATGTCATGTTGCCCATCACTGCCGATGGTTCGATCGTGGGGAACGCGGAGACGCTGCGAGAAGCGGTGCATCAACGCGACCGCGCGAAGGCCGAATTGGTCCTCGCGTCCTGCGTCAAGAAATCCGCCGCAGAGGGGTGGAACGACCTGCTCGAATCAGCACAAGAGGCCACCGATGTCCACCGCGTCGTCCTGGTCCACCGCGTGTGGGACATGCTCGATCTGGTCGGTGAAGAACACGCGCTGACCATGCTGAGGCAGTCGTTGCGGTTCTGCGTAAAGGCCGAGGAAGGAGCGGCCAAATACGCCGCCGGACTTCGCCAGAAGCTCCCGCAGGTGGTTGACCAGTTCAAGCTGCAGGATCGTCCGTGGGGGACGAAGAGCGTCGATGAGGCGTGGGTGGATGCCTTTGTCGAGACGCTCTTCACGTCGACTCCCGATCAGGCAGCCGATGCTGCGGGGGCGGCCCTCGCCGACCGGATTTGCCCGCCCATCATCTTCAATGCGATTTCGCTGGCGGCCAATCAACTGCTGCTGCGTGACAAGGGCCGGACCGGTGGCCAGATCCAGGCTGGCAAGCCCGAGGGCAGCGTCCACGGCGACTCGATCGGCGTGCATGCCAGCGACACGGCCCACGCTTGGCGCGGGATCGCGGTGGCCGGGAATGCCCTGCATCGCAACACCGCTGTGGTGCTGGCGGCATATGAAGTGGCACTGGACCGCACCGAGCGCGGGGGCGACTTCCAGAACTGGAAGCCGCGCCCGTGGGCCGAGGATCTGGAGCCGGTCAAGGCGACCACGGAAGTCGAACTGCTCGCGGCACTCAAAAGTGCGGTCGAGGGGCAGGACCAGAGCCGGGCCTGTGCTGTGGTCGGTCGATACGGCGAGCTGAACCTCCCCGAGCGGAGCGTTTTCGACCTGCTCAAGACCTATGCCATCAGTCAGGACGGGGCCCTGCACGCCGAGAAGTACTTCCACACCACGACCAGCGATTTCCGCAGCCTCGGTATCGCCGCCCGCTGGCGTCACATCGTCGCCCTGGCCCGCGTCACCGCCAGCGAGTACGGCAAGGAAGCCGCCGGGATCGCCCAGGCCCGCGAGCTGCTGGGCCTCACGTGACACGGCGATTCGGATTTGAGCTTCGAAACGGCGGATCCCACGATACGTCGGTCGACCCGGCGTATCGATAGTATTCGCCGATTGGCGGTATCAAGATCAGTAACCCGACGCGTCAGGACATGGTCCAAAACGACTTCCCATTTACGCCCATGGGATTTGAACAGAAGGCAACGAAGGCTCAGGTTCGACGCGTCTTCGTGACCTTCAATTTCTTCTGTTCAAAATCGAATCGGGAAGTTGTTTCGAGCCACAGCCTCAGCGGTCAGCCGATAGCGTTCAGCGTTCAGACAGCAGGTGGCCACCCCGAGTGCAATAGTGGGTAGGTTTTCAGCACGGCAACGCACTGTTTCACACTGGGTGAGTTTTCAGTCGTCAGTTCTCAGTTTTCAGTAGGAAGCCAAGCCCCCAGAGTGAACAAGTGCGTTGCCGTGGGTTTTCAGCACGGCAACGCACTTCGTGAACTTGGGCAATTCCTCTCTGACTGATTACTGACAACTGATGACTGAAAACCAACGCACTGTGAAGCAGTGCGTTGCCGTGCTGTGGGGCAATTCCGTGTTGCGTTACCCCACGGGAGACGGTCTAATCGGTTGATGAGGCTGCGTTTCTTTCATGGCAGGCATGGCGGACAGGTCGAGTGAACGCCGAAGACAACATCGACGATTCCAAATCGACCCCTCGAGTCCACGAGCCGGGGGCGGCTGCGGACGATGCGGATGCGAGTCTGCTGGGGCCGCTGGGGGAAGAGTTGAAAGCACGGGCCGAGGAGCCAGTTCCCCCGCCGAGGTTTGGCCAGATCGCCGAGTTCACGATCGGCGAGAAACTGGGTCAGGGGGGATTTGGGGCGGTCTATTCGGCGTTTGACACGCAATTAGAACGATTTGTGGCCATCAAGATTCTCCACCAAGCCACCGGTGACACGACGGCTTCTCTCCAGGAGGCCCGCGCCGCAGCGAGCTTGCAGCATCCGCATATCCTGCCCGTGTTTCAAGTGGGCACGACACAGGAAGTGCCATTTTATATCGTCACCCAACTGATCGACGGGACCACGCTGGGGGTCTGGCAGCAACGGCATCGTCCCACGTTTTCGCAGATTGCGGAGATGATGGCGAAAATCGCAGAGGCGCTGGGATTCGCCCATTCCAAACACATCGTGCATCGGGATGTGAAACCGGCAAACATTTTGGTTGATCGCCAGGGACACCCCTACCTGGTCGACTTTGGACTGGCCACCCGGGAATTCGATCCCGACAGTAAAACGGCGTGTGCGGGCACACCGGCCTACATGAGCCCGGAGCAGAAGCGGGGCGAGGGGCACCTCGTCGGGGGTCGGTCCGACATCTACTCTCTGGGCGTGGTGCTGTATCAGATGCTGGTGGGTTGCCGCCCGTTTGAGCAGGTCGGACAGGCCCACTCCGCGGGATCGCAGCCCAGCCTGGAGCCGGAGCATCCTTGTCGCCGGAATCCAGCCGTGCCGCGGGAACTGGCCCGCATCTGTCTGCGGGCGCTGGAGGAGTCGTTCACGAAGCGGTATCAGAATGCGGGCGAAATGGCGATCGATTTATATGAGTTCGTGAAAAGTCAAGGCGGCCTGGTCGACGATGCGAAGTTGCACACGCGGGTGCTGTCGGATTCGGGATCCCATACCGCTGGAGCGAAGCCCTCTGCCACGGCGGTGACTGTGATCGGGGGGAGTGCCCAGTCCGAAACGCAGGTCGCGCCGGTCGTTCCCAAGGGACTGCGGTCGTTCGAGTCTCGGGATTCCGAGTTCTTTCTGCGACTGTTGCCGGGGCCGTATGATCGGGACGGATTGCCGGACTGCATTCGGTTCTGGAAGACTCGGCTGGAAAGCAAACTGCCGCAGGAAGCGTTCAGCGTCGGAGTGGTGTACGGTCCCAGTGGCTGTGGCAAGACCTCGATGGTGAGGGCCGGACTGCTGCCCCGTCTGTCGGATGATTTGATTCCGATTTATATCGAAGCCAATGCTGCTGATCTTGAACGAGCGATCCTGGACGCGATCAACAGTGCCGAGGGGATCCCGCCCCGCCCACCCCAGCCCGACACCGACAAGGACGGGGCGGGCGCGGAGTTGCTGGCCACCTTCAAATGGCTCCGCCGGCACTCCCGTCGAAAGGTCGTGATCTGTATCGACCAGTTCGAGCAGTGGCTGTACAGCCATACTTCCGCGCTGGAGTCGTCGCCGCTGATCCAGGCCCTGCGACAGTGCGATGGGATTCATCTGCAAGTCCTGCTCATGGTGCGGGACGACTTCTGGATGGGACTCACGCGACTGATGCAGGCTCTGGACCTGACCGCCGCGGAGCATCAGAACGCCTTGGCGGTGGACCTGTTCGACAAGCGCCATGCGCGGCGTGTCCTGGCCCTGTTCGGGGCCGCCCACGGTCGATTGCCCAGCGATGAGCATCTGCTGTCGCCCCGCCAGAATCACTTTCTCAACGCCGCCGTCGAGTCTCTGGCCATTGATCGGCACGTGATCTGCGTCCAACTGGCACTGTTGGCCGAGATGATGAAAAACGATTCCTGGGAAGACAGTTCGCTGCTGAGCCAGGATGGGGGAGTGGGCCTGGGGTTGCACTTTCTGGAACAGACGTTCGATTTGGAGACCTCGCAGAAGCGTTTTCGGAGACACACCGAAGGAGCCCATCAAGTCCTGCGCCAGCTGCTGCCGGAGCCGGGAATCAAGATCAAGGGGGCCATCCAAAGTGAAAGCGAGCTGCTCAGTGCCTCCGGGTATTCGAACCCGGCGGACTTTCGCGAGTTGATCAAACTGCTGGACTCGGAACTGCACCTGATCACGATGTCCGATGGCAGCAGTACCGAACATGTCTCGGTGTCGGGACCAGCGCAGCCCCCCGCCTCGGAACCCGGTTATCAGTTGACGCACGACTTCCTGATCCCCTCGATCCGGCGCTGGCTGGAGTTGCGGCAGTTGGGATCGAAAGTCGGTCAGGCCCAAATCAAGCTGGAGAGTTTCACCGATTTGTATCGCGCTCGTCCGAGCCATCATTCGTTGCCGAGTCTGCTTGAGTATCTGATGATCCTCTACCGTCTACCCCCCACGAGTTGGAACGAACCGCAGACACGGATGATGACCGCGGCCCGCCAGCGGCACCTGCGGGCGGTGAGTCAGTGGGCGTTGATCGTGTTCTGCGTGTGCGCGATCGGGCTCTTCGGCTGGCACTGGAATGCCCGGCTCCAGGAGCGGCAACTGGCCCAGGCGGAGGTCGAGCGACTGCTCGTGGCGACATGGCCGGAGGCGATCGAACAGGCCACCGCTCTGCGCGACGGAGATGCCGAAGTCCTGGACTCACTTCGGTCACATCTCTCCGATTCGAAAGCACCGCTGTCCCAGCGCGTCCGGGCCGCGCTGGTGCTGTCGCCGACCGACTCGGCGGCACGGACCCAGCTCCTGGACTACCTGCACGCGGCCCCCGCCCATGAGGTGATCCTGGCCAGCCAGTCCACGCCGCTGCCCCAGTTGGTCGATGTCGAGCAGGTCCAAACCCTGTGGAAATCGAAGCCCGGCACCCCCGCCCAGGAGCTGCGACTGGCCTGCCTGCTGGCTCAGCATCCGCCGACGCAAGCGTTGTTGCGGGAAGATCCCCAGCGGGTCGTGCAGTTATTGGTGAGTGAGAATCCGCTCTTCGAGAATGAGTGGATGGAGGGTTTCCAGCCGGTGGGCGAGTGGCTCATCCCTTCTCTGGTGACGAGGTATCGTGACATCGCCACCGAGTCCAGCAGCTCGGCCTTGAACTCCGCCAACCTGATTGCCCGCTATGCCAACAAGCGACCCGAGCTGTTGGCGGAGATGTTGTCCCAATCGGGGCCGACGGGGTATCGGGTCTTCGTGGAGTCACTCCAAGATCACGAATCTGGGCCGAACGTGTTGCAGGCGGCCCTGCAAACGGCCCGAGCGCCACTGACTCCCGACCAGTATTGGCTGCCGGATGCCGAGGGGGTCGACTGGTGGAATGAGGCTTCACAGGGCGACAATACCCCGCCGTCAAAGCTCTCGGACTATCCCGCACTCCAGAAGCAAATCCAGGCTGCCGGGGGCCTGGCCACCGAGTTCTTCGTGCTGGCACAGAAGCTCGACACGTCCGCATTCGAGTCGCTGACGGCCAGTCTGGCCCCATGCGGCTATCGCGTGGCTTCGCTCTGCCCGTACGTGGTCGGGGGGCAGACGCTGTGCATGGCGACATGGAAGCGGGACGGCCGGGAATCGGTCTATACTCTGCGGGCGACTGCCGCTGAGCTCCAGCAGTTGCAGGCCGAATACGACATGCAGCACTATTTTGCCGACGACCTCGTGGCCTACTCCGTGGACGAGGACGAACCCGCCGTGTTCGCCTGCGTCTGGACGAAGACGCCCCCGCTGCCGAATATCGAGGCGAGCCGGATGTATGTCGAACTGCCGATTGAGGCACACGAAGAGGCAGGCTGGGGGCCGTTGCTGAAGTTGGGATACTTTCCCCGCTGCAATGTCCTCACCTGGAACCGAAAGAACGAGGAACCGGCCGGGGAGACTCCCAAGTTCAAGATCCGGGACGCTTACACTTCCGTCCGCTGGAAAGCGAAAGAGTTCATCAACATCAAAGATGAATGGAATCAACCCCGCGACCTGTTCGACAAGACCAATCAGTGGACTCCCACTGCTCTCCTGGTATCCAGTCGACAGGGAGTGCGGCCTCCAGGCGATCCAGTGCGGGGCCTGTCCGCGTTGTGGTGGAACGGTCCGCCGATGGAATCCCAATGGCTCCCGTACCAATCGATCGAGGACCACCGCCGGGCCTGCATCGCCGCCGAGGCGAACGGCTTTCGACCGTTCTCGATTCATGCCACTCAGTCTGCGGGCAATGACACCCCGCTGTTTAGCTCGACGTGGTGGCGACCCTTGGAAAATCTGGTCACGCAGTCGCACTCGATCCGGTTGCAGACGCGGTTGATTCTGGCCTTGCATGAGTTGGAAGAACACGCAGAAGTGCAGGCCGCCCTGTCGAGTCCCACGGACGCGGAACAGCGGGCCAGCGTCGTGGATGGATTCAGTCGCTACGAGGTGTCTCCGCTGTGGCTGGCGGAACAACTGGTCCGGGCCGACGACCTCGTGTTGCGGCGGGCCGCGTCTCATGCGCTGGTCCTATACCGTCCCGGTCCGCAGAGGGAACTCGCCCAGAACTGGCTGAGTAAATATGGGGCAGCGAGTCTGAGCGAGATCGAGGATGCGGGACTGCGGTCCGGGGTGCTGGCCCTGTCCCGGGCATGGAACCTGCCCCCTCCGCAGTGGACCGTCAAAGTCCCCGCGAACGAACTGCTGACCAGCGAGAATCAGCGGATGGTGATTCTGACCCCGCCCGCCGTGCAATGGATCGGGTCGCTGGCCAATGAACCGGGCCGCGATGCGGGGGATGAGATCCGCTACCCGGTGCATCTCAAACACCGGTTTGCCATTTCCATCCACGAAGTGACGGTGCAGGAGTATTTGAACTATCACGCCAATGCCAGCATCCAGGAGGACTACTGCCCCTCCCCCGATTGCCCGATCGTCGACATCCCCTGGTGGCATGCGGCCCGATACTGCCGCTGGCTCAGTGAACAGGAGGGCCTCCCCGAATCCGAGATGTGCTATCCCGCGTTCAAAGAGAAGGCCACGAGCCTGACACTGGAGGCCAACGCCCTGGAGCGGACGGGATATCGCCTGCTTACGGAGGCCGAGTGGGAGTTCGCTGCGCATGGCGGATACGCGGAGGGTCGGCACTTTGGCTTCGCCCCGGAACTGCTCGACCACTATGCCTGGACGGCCCAGAACTCGGGGTATCACTGCCATCCCGTGGGCACGCGACTGCCCAACGACTACGGGCTGTTCGACATGTTCGGCAATGCGATGGAATGGTGCCACACTCGACATGTGGGCCATCCCTGGCCAGCGAGTGGCGTGGAACCGGATTCGGGTTCATCCAGTCAGAAAATCAGTCTCGAGGACCGCATGGAAACCCGGGGAGGCGCCCATTTGTTCCAGCCCCTGGATGCCCGAGCGTCACACAGCAACAGTCATCTGGCCGAACAGAGTCGTGTCTATCTGTCGTTCCGGATCGCCAGAACTGTTCGCGAATAATGACGAAGATTATCGAGCCGGGATTTGCATTGACCAGCGGCATGATTTAAGGTGGGGATTCCCAAGTCCGCGTGAGGTGTCCCGCCCCATCATTGCAGGGTGCGTGGGTTTGGAACGTCTAGAACATCGAAGAAAGAGGCCCACTGATGCTCAATCGCAGCGAATACCGTCAAATGCTGCTGGCGGGAACGGTCACGTTCCCGGCCACGTTTCCTCAAGTCGGGAAGTTGGAACTGCGTTCCGAGAAACTGTCCGGATTCAGTGGGAAATCCGAAGAGTTCCTGACGGTTACCGAAACCCCCTCCGCGCGGGTCACGCTCAGTCGTCAAGTCCTCGCGTCCGGGGTGCGGGCAGTGTTCCTGCCCCGCGATCCCCAGCGCGTGAACTACTCCGACGGACTCTGGCTGCTGCCCGGCGAAATTCTGACGGGACTCAAGATGCATCTCCAGAACGCCCGCGGCCCGCTGTCCGGCATCGTGTTCGTCGCCGAGAGCGAACCGAGCATCCTCAACATGTCGGCGGGGATGACCGGTGCCGAGAGTGTCCAGTATTACCCGCCACTCCCCGGTGATCCGTCATTCAACCACTACAACCCCAACCCGGGAAAGAAACATCCGGGCGGGATTCAAGGGCAAGAATGCAGCGCTGAGTTCAGTCGGCAAGACTGCAGCTTCGAATTCAGACTGCAAGACTGCGCTGCCAACTTCAGTCAAGAGACCCTGATGTTCCAACAGGCTCCCGACCTGACGCGTATTACCTGCAGTTGAGGTTTTCCCCAAACAGCACCCACTGAAGATTTGACACCGTGATCCAGATCGCCCCCTGCGCTGTGGACGTGATCGTCTTGCATCGTCCCGGCACCTCACCGTGCCCCGATATTCTTCAGGCCATCCGCGATCAACGGAAGGTCCAAGTCATGCTGCACTTGCAGGTCGGCGCGCCCCAGCCCGGGGACCGCAGTCGCTGGGAGACAATTGCCCGCGCTCGCAATGCCGCCAAGCAACTCGGCAGTGCGCCGTGGGTGATGTTCGTCGACGATGACGTACTGCTCCATCCCGACTGCATCGCCACGCTGCTCGCGGAGTTCCCAGGGACCGACCGGCTCGGTGCTGTCGCAGCCGATTTCGCCGGGGATCTCCTGCGACCCGAGCGCGCCGGGCATATCGGCATGGGGGCCACGCTGTTTCGTCGGAGCGTCCTCCAGCGGCTAAACTTTCGGTTCACCGACAAGCTGTGCGAGTGCTGGTGTGCCTGCCTGGACCTGAAGCACAATGGGGTGGAGATCCGCTACAGCCATGAGGCGCGAGTGATTCACCCGTACAAGCCAGCGGGCAGTCAGACCGCCCCAGATCACCTCAGTTCCATCCCCGCCCCCCAGCGAACCGAGACCAACGGCCAGGCGTCGACTCCCGAGCCGCTGATCCTGGCGGCCTTCGACCGCCGCGACATCGACCGCTTCGAGCATCAGTTCCTGAAGACACTCCGGGCCCACGGCAACCGGCAACAGGTCACCGCCGTGGCCTATGGTCTGTACCCCACGGAGTGTCGACGCATCGAGAGCCTCGACCGGGTCACGCTGGACTGGCAGAGTTACAACGGCCAGATGGTCCCGGTGCGGCGGGTGGCCGACTTTGCCCGACATCTCGCACAGGTCGATCCCCGCACTCCCATCGCCTATTGGGATGTCGCCGATGTCGTGTTCCAGGACTCGCTCGACGACCTGTGGCAGTCCGTGCGAGCGACCCCCGAGCGACTGCTGGCGGTCGTCGAGCCCAAGGGCTACCCCCACAATCAGGTCATCCCCGCCTGGTCGCTCAGCATTCATGACCCCCGCTACGCCCAACAGGCGTTCGAGTTGCTGAAGCACAACCCCTTCCTCAACAGCGGCTTCGCAGCCGGGTCGGCCGCCTCCCTGCGACAGTATTTCCAAGCCGCCACACAGATGCGGCAAGGCCCGGAGCTGACGGGCACGAGCGACTGGGGGGACCAGATGGGGCTGAACATGTACTGCCACCAGCACCCCCACCGGTGGCAGCCCGTCGACCCGCGCTGGAACTTCTGCGTCCACGATCGCGCACCCGGTGAGGTCCGAGTGACACCCCAGGGCCAGATCGTCAGCCGCTCGGGAGCCCGAATCTCTGTGGCTCACGGCAACGCGAGGTCGCTGCGGCAGTTCTCCCTGCTCCGGAAAACTTAGAGCAGTGACGGAAATCGTGTTCACCGAAAAAGTCTGGAACACTCATCTCCACTGATCCACGCTCATCCAGATCTGGATCAGTGTTGATGAGCGGAGATGAGTGTTCCAAAATCGTCATTCAGTCGGCTCGTTTGGTGAACACCAATTCTGTAACCGATCTAGCTCGCCGGATCGTCCCCCCGTGATCGGGATGGCTTGCGGAGAGCTGTCTGCTGCCCCGTCCTGCTCCACAGAATCGATGAGTCGCACTCCGGCGGAGAGAACCGATGAATCTGGTGGCGACTTACAATTTCGGGGATGTCCCCTATGCTCGGCACACCGTGCCTTACATGCAGGCGTATGCCCAACGGTGCGGGGCCGATTTCATCGTCCATCGAGAGTTTCCACAACACCACCTCTATCCGCCGGGAGCCGGGTGGTTCAAGCTGGAAGCCATCCGCCAGTTCGCGAGTCAGGACCGCCATGACAAGTTGCTCCTGCTGGATGCCGATCAGCTCGTGATGCCGTCGTGTCCGGATCTGTTCGCGATGACGGGGGATAACATCCGGGCGGTGGTGGACATGGGGATTCCGGAGGGGGACGACCTGGCGGCCTGGTGCGATCGGTGTCTGCATGAAGAGGCTGTCGTCGGCCCCTACTTCAATTCCGGAATGATGGTAATCCCCCTGACAGCTGCCCGGCGGATCGCCCCGTTTCTGTCGGGCCCCTATGCGCAACACAAACTCATGGAGCAGCATTTTCTCAACCAACGCGTTCGGCAGCAAGAAACGATCGACTGGCTGTCGAACGACTTCAACTGGATCGCCCCGCAGTTCCACGAAGCCTCGCTCCAGAAACAGATCGTCCATTTTGCGGGTCACCACAAAGGGCTGCTCGATCAATTCGTGCCCGTCCTGGAATCTCTCCTCAGCCCCGGACGATCGGAGTCGCTAACGCAACTCGGTCAGCGGATGGGCACCGACAAGGGAACCGACCACTCCTATCTGGAGGTCTACGAACAACTGTTCGAGCCACTACGGCGGCGACCGATGTCGATGCTGGAGATCGGCGTCTATAAGGGAAATTCCATGCGGATGTGGAAAACCTGGTTCCCGCAGGCTCGCATCTTCGGGATGGACATCAACCCCGAAGTTGCTCCGGTGCCGGGCTGTGAACTCGTGATCGCCAATCAAACCGACCGGGCGGTGATCGAAGCCCGCTGGAGTGACGAGTCGCTGGACCTGATCATCGACGATGGCTCGCATCGTCTCGAACACCAACTATTGTCGCTGTGCTACCTGTGGCCGAAGCTGAAGCG
>JAYTFV010000450.1:0-41744 GCA_043734065.1 Planctomycetota bacterium | reverse complement strand
TGCATCAGGCCAGACCAGTCCGGGAGCGGGGCACTGGGTGTTACTTCACCCATTCGAAGAACCCCATCGCATCGAGATGGCATCTCAATTCGGTCGCCTGCTCGGCGGAGAGATTGCCGTTCGGCAAACGGGCAGGCCCGACGGGGACATCGAGCATCCCCATCACGGCCTTGGCTGCCCCCATGTAGCCGTAGCTCACCAGCAACTGGATCAGTTGGACGCTGCGAAACTGTTCGTTTCGGGCGGTGGCGAGGTCGCCGCGCTGGAAGGCGGCAATGAGCCGGTGGTAGATCGGGGCGGCGAAGTTGAACGTACTGCCGACGGCCCCCTTCGCTCCCAGCGAGAGAGCGGCCAACAGGAATTCATCGCACCCGAACGGCACATCCCAGCGGCCCGCGTCCGCCCTGAGACAGAGCTGATACGCCATCAGATCCGGGTTCGTGAACTTGAGCCCCGCCAGGGTCGGGATGCGATCCTTGGCCAGCGCCAGAAACTCGGGCATCGAGAAACTGACGCCGGTCATGGAGGGGATGTCGTAGAAGTAGAACGGTGTCTCGGGGGCTGCGGCTGCGATGTCGGCGGCACAGGCCACGAGCAGGTCGAGCGAGCGCGGCTTGAAGTAGCTCGGTGCCAGTGCTGAGATCGCCACCGCTCCGAGCTGTTGAGCCTGCGCGGCCAGCGTCCTCGCATCGGCCAGGCAATTCGACCCGACATGCACGACGACCCGCAGCGTCGTCCCGCGCACGACCTCCACCCAGCGCTGGGCCAGCGCCAGTCGCTCGGCCAGAGTCAGCGAATGGCTCTCCCCCGTGCTGCCGCCGATGAAGACCGACCCGATCTGGTTGGCCAGCATGTGTTCGGCCTGCTGCTCGACCACCGCCAGATTGAGCGTGCCATCGGGGTGAAACGGCGTGTGTGTCGCGGGAGTCAGACCGGTCAGGGAGGCGTGAGTCATGGCGTTCTCCAGAGTCCGAGGTGAGCCGGGCGGCGTCAGCCCCCGGGCATGCCCGTGAGGTGGCGGGTAGCATCAGAGCAACTATTATACTTGAACAACGCCAGCTGGTTGAGTGGGTCGAAAGAGCAGCACGACACAGATCGGGAGATGAAGCCTCGACAGATTACTTGCTGACAGATGTTCAGTATACGATAGTATTCGGGGGCTGCATGAGTCGGGAGGGTGGAAATGTGCAAGTGTTGGTCGGAGGGAAATCGTTGATGGAAGCTCCAGAACTGCAACGATTACTCAGAAGGCTTGTGTCTTTGGCTCATGAGACCGAATGGGTCGAATTCAAGCACAGCTATGCCAATCCCGAAGACATAGGCGAATACGTCTCCGCACTTTCGAATTCTGCGGCACTGCACGGCAAGGTGTACGCCTACTTGGTGTGGGGTGTCGAGGACGCCACACACCGCATCGTCGGTACGAAGTTCAAACCCCGTCTGTCGAAGAAGGGTAATGAAGAACTGGAGAACTGGCTGCTACACATGCTGTCACCCAGGATCGATGTTCAGATCCATGAGTTTCAGGAAGACGGCCATGACATCGTCCTCTTCGAGATTCAGCCTGCGAACAGAACTCCCGTGCGATTCAGTGGGACCGAGTACATCCGCGTGGGCAGCCTGAAGAAGAAGCTGGCCGAATATCCGGAGAAGGAACGGGCGTTATGGGCTGTTTTTTCGGCGTCGCCGTTTGAAAACGGCTGGGCTGTGAAAGACATCTCATCGGACGATGTCTTGAGACTGATTGATTACCCCACATGCTTCGAGCTGCTGGGCCAGCCGCTTCCCGAC
This sequence comes from Planctomycetota bacterium, assembly GCA_043734065.1. Taxonomy (GTDB): domain Bacteria; phylum Planctomycetota; class Planctomycetia; order Planctomycetales; family Planctomycetaceae; genus TH-plancto1. The sequence continues at coordinate 39,953 of JAYTFV010000450.1, read as the reverse complement.
AATCGCTCCGCGATCCTGGAGCGACTGACCCAGGAGAAGGTGATCGCGGACCACGGGCCTGGACGGTTTGGAATCACGAATCTCGGCGGGATCATGTTCGCGCATGATCTCAGCCAGTTGGATCGGCTCTCCCGAAAGGCGTTGCGAGTCATCCAGTACAAAGACAAAAGCCGAGTCGATACGTGGCGTGAGCAGGTTCAGACCCGGGGCTATGCGGTCGGATTCCAGGATGCGATTGCGTTCATCCACAACCTCCTGCCGCAGAACGAGGAAATCAATCAGGCGTTTCGCCGAGTGGTTCCAGTCTATCCGGAGATCGCGATTCGAGAGATCGTGGCCAACGCCCTGATCCACCAAGACTTCTCGATGACCGGGACCGGGCCCTTGGTCGAGATCTTTTCCGATCGTGTCGAAGTGACGAATCCGGGAATTCCCCTCATTGATACGCTGCGATTCATGGATGAACCCCCACAGTCTCGAAACGAGGAACTGGCGAAACGGATGCGCCGCATGAACATCTGCGAGGAGCGCGGGAGTGGCATCGACAAAGTCATCCTCAGTGTGGAGTTGTATCAACTTCCCGCTCCGAAGTTCGTGGTCACCGATCAGCACACGAAGGTGACACTCTTGTCCCCACGAACCCTGAATGAGATGGACCAGGAGGATCGAATCCGCGCCTGCTACCAGCATGCCTGCCTGAAGTACGTCTCCAATGAGCAGATGACGAATACATCGCTCCGGGTACGTTTCGGCATTGAGCCACGGAACTACTCGACGGTTTCGAGACTGATCGGAGAGACCGTGAAGGCTGAACTGGTTCGCCCAGTCGATCCAAACACCAGTAAGCGATACATGAAGTACGTGCCGTTTTGGGGATGAATCGAGAGAGAGACTCTTGTGATCGTCACACGAAAATTCCGCACAAACTCGCGGAATGACTTAGTGGTTAATTTCCGTAAAGTGTGTCCAGCATGTCGTTTGCAAAATCCGTGTTGCCTATCGAATCTCATGTGATGGCCATGTGACAGTCCCCGACTGTCGTCAGCTGTAGTCGCCCAAATACCGATCACCATAGCAAGACATCAGCATCTGAAGCTGCCATCTGGGGGGGGGCGATTCAACCTGCCGTTGTTTTGGAATCGATGGTTCTGAATCCGCTCACGTTCGCTTGTAGAACGGCAGCGGACAGACGACCGCCGGTTCGAAGCTGCCCCGGATTTCGATGTGCAGTGCGGTGCCCGGCGCGGCGAGCGCGAGCGGCACATAGCCCATCGCGATCGGAAACCCCAGGGTCGGCGATTGCGTGCCGGAAGTCACGCCTCCGACCATTTGGCCGTTCTGCAGGATCGGCATCTTCTCACGCGGGATGCGTTTGCCGCTGAGCTTCAGGCCGACTCGCTTGCCATCGTTCGGGACCGCTTTGATCTGCTCCAGGGCCGCTCGCCCGATGAAGTTGGCGGCCTTGGCGAGTCTGACCCCGAACGACAATCCCGCCGTCAATGGATCGACTGTCTCGTCCATCTCATGCCCATACAACGGCATCGCCGCTTCCAGCCGCAGCGTGTCGCGGGCCCCCAGACCGCACGCGGTGATCCCCAACGCGGCCCCCTGCTGCATGAGTGACTCCCACAGGGCCGTCCCCTGCTCGGCAGCACAAACGAGTTCAAACCCGTCCTCGCCGGTGTACCCCGTGCGACTCACCGTGCAGGCGATCCCGGCCACCTCCGCATCCGTGACCGTGTAATACTTGAGTTGCAGCACCGACGCCGAGGTCAACGGGCCGAGCAGATCGCAGCTGCGCGGGCCCTGGACGGCGATCATGCAGGTGCTGAGTGTCTGGTCGATGAGGCCGATGTCGCGGCCATCCTGATGCGTCGCAAACCAGGCAAGCAGCTTCTCGCGGTTGCTCGCATTGACCACCAGTTGCCACTCGTTCGCTCGGCGGTAGAGCAGCACATCATCGAGAATGCCGCCGTCCTCCCGGCAGACGAGCGAGTACTTCACGTCGCCCACAGCCAGCTTGCCGCAGTCAGTGGTCAACACCTCTTCGAGAAACGGCAAAGCCTGTGGCCCCGTGAACCGCAGCCGCCCCATGTGTGCGACATCGAACAGCCCCACGCGCTGACGGACAGCGGTGTGTTCCTCGACCAGCGAGGTGTACAGCACCGGCATGTGCCAACCCGCGAAGTCGACGAGTTTGGCCCCGTGAGCAGCGTGCCAAGCGTGGAGTGAGGTGTGGAGCATGGGGAGTCGGAGGTCGGAGGTCGGGAGTGGAGGGGGGCATTGTAGCACGACACTCCGCATCGTGAATTACGTCGCGGAGCGTCGTACCACATGGTGTGCGTTCAACAGCCCGCAGAGGACAGTGTCTACCGACATTTCTGAGGCACACCCCGGCGGCTGTTGCTGGGTTGCTCCCTATACAGCCGTGTGTCCTGGCGTTCACAATGGATTTTCTCCCCTCCTCTCCGTTGAGAACCCGCGTGTCGTTCGAATACCACCCCTTCCGGTTTCTGCGGAACCTCGCCCGCAGTCGCGAGATTGTGGGGGTGTTGCTGCGCCATGGGTTTGATGACCTGATCGAGCGGATCGGACTGCGGCGGTATTTGCAGTGGGGCAAGCGGCTGTTCTTTCGCCGCAATCCGGCTGCGGATTCGCTGGGGACACCACAGCGGATTCGTCGGGCACTCGAGGACTTGGGCCCCACGTTCATCAAGTTCGGTCAAGTCATCAGCACGCGGCCCGACCTCGTGCCGGAAGCGGTCATTGAGGAGCTGTCCCACCTCCAGGAGCGCGTGCCGCCGTTTCCGGGGGAGGAGGCGGTCCGCCTCGTGGAAGCGGAACTCCATCGCCCGATTTCCCAGCTCTTCGCGGAGTTCGACACGCAACCTCTGGCTGCGGGTTCGCTGGGGCAGGTGCATCGCGCCCGGCACTTTGACGGGACTCCGCTGGCGATCAAGGTTCGCCGACCAACCGCGGAGCAAGATGTCGAACGCGATTTGTCGCTGATGCAGGAAGTCGCGGTATTGATGGATCGACACATGCCCGAGTCGCACGTGTTCGACCCGATCGGGCTGGTCCAGCACTTCAACCGCACCATTCGTCGCGAGGTCAATTTCCTGCGCGAAGCCCGCACAATGGAGCAGTTCCGGAGGCTGTATCGGAACGACCCAAACTTATTGGTGCCGAGGGTGTATGAGGATCTGTGTACCACCGCGGTCCTGACGATGGAGTTTGTCGAGGGATGTCGACCGACCGACCTGGAGCAGGTGCGAGAGTATGGACTTGACCCGGCGAAGGTGGCGGCTGTGGGGGCGAGGTTGTTCCTGAAGCAGGTGTTCGATCTGGGGATTTTCCACGGCGATCCGCATCCGGGGAACATGCGGATCCTGCCCGACGGGACGATCGCGCTGCTCGATTATGGGATGGTGGGGTTCCTGGATGATGACAAACGCGAGCTGCTGGTCGACTTGATCGTGGCCGTTTCGAAGAGTGATGTTTCGCTGGCGGTGCGCGTGGTACAGAACCTCGGCCAGCCGTCGGGACCGCTCGACGAGGCGCTGCTGCGGATTGATATTAAGGACTTCGTGGAGACCTACTACGGCCTCTCCCTGGAGCAGTTGCGTGTGGGGCGGATGTTGCAGGACTTCGTGCATATTCTTTCGGCGCACGGGCTGCGTTGTCCGGGCGATTTGATGCTGCTGATCCGGGCCACGGTGACGCTGGAGGGGGTGGGGCGGGGCCTCGACCCGAAGTTCAATATGGCGGGTGAACTGGCCCCGTTTGTCGAGGGGCTGGTCAAGCGGCGGTACGACCCGCGGCGGATTGCTCGCAAGGTCGCGGATGACCTGAAAATGCTGGCCGGGACGCTGCACGGGATGCCGGTCTCGCTGGCCCGCACGCTGGAGAAGCTAAGCCGCGACGACCTGAAGATTCAATTGGAGCATCGGTCGCTGGACCGGTTGATCTCGGAGTTCGACCGATCGAGTAACCGAATCGTGGTGGCGATGGTCGTGGCGTCGCTGGTGGTGTCGTCATCGTTGATCATCCGCAGCTCGGGGGCGTCTCCGTGGATCACGGTGCCGGTTTTTACGCTCTCCGGGATGCTGGGGATTTGGCTGATCTACGGGGTGCTGCGGAGTGGGAGATTGTGAGGGGCTTCGGGCTGGCGGCTGACGGATGGCCAGAGGGAGACTCGCCCTCTGGCCCCCGACTCCCGACTCCCGACCCCCGACCCCCCTACTTCTTCACGACCGACTCCACAAATGGTTTCTTTTGGCGATAGAGTTCGACGCGGGCGTGGACTTCCACGGCCTGGTTGTCGGTCTTGAGGCGTTCGAGGGCCTCTTCGCCGACTTTGATGGCCTCGTCGTATTTCCCGGAGGCTGCCAGAGCAGTCGCGAGCGTATCGAGGTACGTCCCGTTTTCGCGGTTGGTGGCTGTGCAGGCTCGGCTCGCCAGTGCGAGAGCGCGCGCGGGATTGCGGATTTTCACATCGGGGCAAGTGGCCAGGAGCCAAGCGGCATCGTTGACAATCTCATCGGAATTCGGGTCGATCACGAGAGCCGTTTCGAAGTCGGCGAGCGCTGCGGTGTAACGTCCGAGCTGTTCCTGGGCGAAGCCCCGATTGGCATGGGCGGAGGGATACTTCTCGAACAGTTCGATGGCCTTCGAGAAGTCCTTGAGGGAGTCTTCGAGGCGGCCCTGAAGCTGGAGGAGGACGCCGCGATTGTTGTAGGCTTCCGGGGATGTCGGGTCGAGGGAGATGGCCTTTTCGAGGTCCGCGGCGGCCTCGGGGAACTGTTTCATCTCCATAAGGATCGTGCTGCGTTCGATGTAGGAGAGGACCAGGTCGGGCGAAAATTCAATCCCCTTGGAGTAGTTGACGAGGGCTTCCTGAGTGAGTCCCCGTTGCTGGAGGACGTTGCCCAGATTGATGTAGGCCGCGCCGTCCTTGGTACCCCGGCGAATCGCTTCCTCGAAGTCGGCTTGGGCCTGATCGAGTTCCTCTAACTGGAGGTGCGCGATCCCGCGATGCAGGAACGGGGTCGCCGAAGGCTGCTTCTCGATGAGGGAGGTGTAGTGTTTGACCGCATTTTCGAGAGGCACCACATCATCCGCGAAGACCCAGCCGCCAAAGCGGGGGACCATCAGCCACTTCTCGTGGACCTTGGAAAAATGGAGAACAGATCCGGGCGGAATTACTCCAATGGGCTTGTCAGCCGCGAAGACCTGGGTATTCTGAGACAATACGATGACTGTGCGGCTGGGGGAGTAGGTGGCTGGATCGAGTGACGTTGCGGTTTTTGCCGCCCCACCATCAAGCACATTCAGAAGACTGAGAACCAAAAGGGGCCACATTGATGTCTCTTTCAAAAATCGTTGAAGGTGAGCGTGTTGCCGCTTGCAAACCCTCGCATTCCGCTTATCTTATCCAGATATCGCAGGGTCCGCATTGGTCGCAAACATTCGTTGTTGCCCGATCTCTTCGACTGAACCCCTGCTTCCAGATCAACTATGCGGTGTGTGGCCGCAAAATTGGCACCTGTTCCTGAGGAGGATTGCTGATGAAACGATTTTTGATGGTGTTGCCGATTTTGGCTTTGGCCTTGTCGGCAACGTATGCACAAGCTGGATGTCGTGGCAGGCACCGTGCCCGCTGCTGTTCGGCCCCCTGTGCCAGTGCCTGTAGCCCATGCGGCGGCGGTTACGCTGCCAGTGGAGGATGTGCTTCTGGTGGATGTGGTATGGCGGCTGCCCCATGCGGCCCGCAGTACACGACCGAACAGCGTACAGTGATGGTTTCGGAAATGGGCACGGAAATGCGAACCGTGACCGCCACCGAAATGCGCCAAGAGCCGCGCGAGCGGAAGTACACTGTCACCCGCCAGGTTCCGCGGACCGAGCAGAAGACCCGGACGGTCAACTATTCGGAAAACGAAACCCGGACTCGTGAAGAAGCGTACACCGTCTATGAGACCGCTTCGGAAGAAAAGACCGACACCTACACGGTGAACGTCCCGACCTCCGAAACGAAGACGGCCACCCGGACGATCTGCAAGACCGTGATGGATCCCAAGGAAGAGACCTACATGGTCACCGTTCCGACTTGCGAAACCAAGACGGCTACGCGCACGATCTACACTACTGTGACCGACAACGTCGAGCAGCCCTACACGGTCACGATCCCGACTTGCGAAACCAAGACGGGAACCCGGATGGTTTGCAAGACCGTCTACGACAGCGTGGAGCAGCCCTACACCGTCACGGTTCCGACTTGCGAAACCAAGACGGCCACCCGCACGGTGTACAACACTGTGACCGACAATGTCGAGCAGGCGTACATGGTGACGATCCCGACTTGCGAAACCAAGACGGCCTCGCGCACGATCTACACGACTGTGACCGATAACGTCGAGCAGCCGTACACGGTCATGGTTCCGACTTCGGAAACGAAGACGGCCACCCGGACGGTGTACAACACCGTTTCTGAAAATGTCGAACAGCCCTACACGGTCATGGTTCCCAGCCAGGAAACCCGGACCGCCATGAAGACTGTCTACGACACCGTTCAGGACACGAACTACCGGACGGTGTCTCGCGACGCGGGCCAGTGGGTCACCACCCAGATTGCCGATCCTTGCAATCCTTGCTGCACCCGTTGCTGCAAGAAGTGGTGCCCGAATGTGGTCTGTGAGCAGGTGCCCTACACGACGTGCCGTCAGGTCTGTCGTCAGGAGCCCTACAGTTTCAACGTGACCGTGTGTCACCCAGAAACCCGGAGCCGGACTGTCCAGGTTTGTCGTCAAGTGGCTTCTCAGCAAGAGTACACCTATCAGGTGGCTGGTTGCCGTCAGGAACAGCGGACTCGGACGGTTCAGGTTTGCCGTCAGGTTCCTTCACAGCAGGAATACACCTATCAGGTGGCTGGCTGTCGTCAGGAACAACGCTCTCGGACTGTCCAGGTCGCTCGCCAAGTTTCCGAACCGCAGGAGTACACCTACCAGGTGGCTGGCTGTCGTCAGGAACAGCGGACCCGGACGATCCAGGTGTGCAAGCAGGTTCCTTCGACCCAGGAATACACCTATCAGGTGGCTGGCTGTCGTCAGGAAGCCCGGACTCGCACCGTGATGGTCGCTCGCCAAGTTTCTGAACAGCAGGAGTACACCTACCAGGTCGCTGGCTGCCGTCAGGAAGCCCGGACTCGGACCTACACCGTCTGCAAGCAAGTTCCGGTTCAGAAGAGCCGCACCGTGAACTTCACGGTCTGTGTTCCGAAGACCCGCGAAGAAGCCTACTCGGTGACCGTCTATGACACTGTCGCTGAAGAGAAGACCGAAACGTACAACGTGTGCGTTCCGTTCCAGGTGCAGAAGGAAATCACCGTCCAGGTCTGCCGCATGGTTCCGAAGACCGTTACGGTCCAGGTTCTCGTGCCCAGCTGCAATGCCGCCCCGTGCGGTGGTTGCAGCAGCTGCGGTGCGGCTCCCGCTGCCCCGTGCAGCAGCTGCCGTTAATCGCGGTTGAGCTTCTCAGGAATGAGCAAAACGGCCTCGTGTAGCAATGCACGAGGCCGTTTTTTGTTTGGGGTCAGACGACCTCAGCAAGCAGCCATGACACCGGACCATCCGCAGGAGCGTCAGCCCAGTGCTGTGACCATGATCTCGATCCGTGTGGCACGTTTCCAAAGTACACGTCCCCAGCCCAGCACCTCGCGTATGACCGTCCGCTGGCGTGGCCGAAGAGTAGTGGCCGCAAAAAAACTCAAAAAACGCAAAAGGGAAGAGTCATCCCCTTTTTGCGTTTCTTGAGTTTTTTGCGGCCATCACTCCTCAGAGGATTGACCCCCTTCTTGAGGCGTCTCTCCCGGCCCTGCTCTGGGCAACGGGCCCATCGGAATCGTGTCCCATGCCACACCTTTGAACCGCCATCGTGTTCACAGCTCTGGCGTCAGCCTCTCCCCAGCCGGTCGACCTTCGCGGATCGCTATTCTCTGAGAGGCCGGTCGACATCCCCGAACTGACTGCGGCAACCCCTCTTGCGGTGCCCGGAATCGTGTGTCAAACTTAACGGAGAGAGTTGCCTTCGGGGACTTTCCGGGCGGCGTCTTGAGGTGTGTGGAGTCCGTGGTGTGCCTGTCAGGAGTGCGAGATGCGCCTCGTTGGATCAATGGTTCTGCTACTCGTGCTCTGCGGTTCTTCGGCCTCTGCGCAGGGTCTCCTGTGGAAGCTGCCCGAAGGCGACAAGACCTGGTGCCGGTATGAGGGCACCTATAAGCAGACGGTCCGGCGCCCCGATTCCGCGGAAGGGGATCTTGTGCTGGAGTGGGTGCGGCACCTGACCATCAAATCGCTCAGCAAAGAGGACGCCGACTACAAGGGGCAGACCGTCCACTGCCGCTGGATTGAAATCAAGCTGCTGACCGGCCACGTCAACGAAGGCATCGTCGACGCGGGCCCCGGCGGCAACCGCATCTACAAGTTGCTCGTCCCGGAGAGCGAAATTCGCGGGACCGTCACCGAGCCGCTGAGCGGGAGCCGAGAGATGTTCGTGTCGTTCATTCCCATCGTGAAGGGCTATCGCAAGATCGGCGACGAGCCCGCAGCCACGATTGAAGGCAGCGTGTTCGACCTCTACCCGATGGTGTCGTACCTGCGTCACTTCCGGACCCTCGAATCGACGGGAACCGATGAAGCAGTGCAGACGCCGTTCAAGGATCTGACCGGCAAGCAGCACAAGGGAACCGTCATCACCGAGACCCCCACGCTCCGGACCACGACCGAGGCCGAGATGTACCGCTCGGACGAAACTCCCTTCGGTCTGGCCAAGTGGACGGCCAAGATCAACACCGAAACCAAGCAATCGACCGCCGCCCGCACGACGTTCAAGGCCTCCATGGAAATCATCGAAACGATGGCCCTCAACGCCGTCGGCGACGATGCCGAGTCGGAACTGGTCACTGATGCCGCCCAACCGTAAGGCGAGCAGCCAAACTTCGCGTCCCCGCAGACTTCCGAAGTCTTCGGAGACTTCGGAAGTCTGGCGGGTCATTCTTTTGTAGCCACGTTCGCCAGAACGTGGGCGACTTGGCGTGCGTGCCCGCCCTCTGGCGAAGGGCAGCTACGACTCACTCGTGCCCGCGTGAAGTATCATCGTGACGGTTTGTCTGGAATGATCCTGACTGAAATGAATCTGGCGACTTCGTCTGCATCGCGTACGTCGGAGGAACGGCCCAATTGTTTTCGATAAACCCCTCACGCGGGGTTGTGGGGCGCAGGGGGGCAGGCTAGCCTCATCGGCTGGGGAGTTCCCTGGCACTGCACTCGAAGAGGTTTGCTCGATGAAAGCCTGTCTGCCGGTGGTGATGGTCGCGTTCGTCCTGGGGGCGATGTGGTGCGTGGTTTCGAGTCAGGAACGGGACGCAGCACCCGTCGAGGTCATCCGCCTCACCGATGAGAACTGGGAGGCGGTCGCTCCGCACGGCAAGGAGGTCGACGCCATCGTCGGCGATCTGGTGCTGCGAAATCGGCACCTCGTCGCGGTCATCGCCCAGCCGCTCCCGACCCGCAACGCCAACATGACGGTCAAGACCGTCGCCGGAGCGCTGATTGATCTCACCAGTCGTGAGCATCAGAGCGATCAACTGAGCGCGTTCTACCCCGGTCAGCGCGAGTTTGTCTACCGCGAGTGGGCAGTGGTCGATCAGGCAGGACACTCCCTGCCGGGGGATCAAGTCAACACCCTGCGCGATGCCGAGTCAGCCTCGATCGTCGTGAAGGCAGCTGCCAACAATGGCAAGCCCGCCGTCGAGACGCGGTACACGCTGCGGGCCGACAGCCACTTCTTGGAGGTCACAACGACCTTCAAGAATGAAACTGCCGCCGCCGTGAAGGTGCCACTGCTGGACGACATGCGTTGTGACGGGGGCAAGGAAGACATGCTCAAGACCCCCAGCGGCACCTCCGCCAGGTTCACGATCGAGGACCGGTTCTGGCATCAGGCGTACGGATTCGAGGCCCTCGATCGTCAACTGCTCACCAACAGCGGACCCAATCGCACCGAGATCAAGTACGTCGCTGCCGACGGTAATCATTTGGTGGAAGTCCCAGCGAGTGGGATGTTCACCCTCACGCGGCACATCACTGCCGCGTCGACGCTGCCGGAAGTCGCTGCCCAACTCAGCGGCGAGCAGACCGTGAAGGTCACGCTGACGATGCAGTCAGCGGGCGGCGGGCGGATCCATGCCCCGCGTGTGGCGATCAGGCAGGGAGAAACCCTGCTGGCGACAATCATTGGCAATGAGCGCGGCGAGCTGACGACCTCGCTGAAACCGGGCGCGTATACATTGACGACCGCGGTGAACTCCCTCGAAGCCTCCACGGGAGTGCCTCTCGTTGTCCAGCCTGGTGCCGAGCAGTCAGAGACAGTGTCCCTCATCGGGTTCGAGCCGGGCACGGTCATCGCCCAGATCACCGACGCCGCAGGCCGACCGATCCCCTGCAAGGTCGCCTTCAATGCCGCCGAAAGTCGCCTCACTCCCAGCTTCGGACCCGAGACCGCAGTCACCGGCGTCAAGAACCTCCGCTACTCCCCCCACGGCGAGTTCCAGCAGCAACTCGCCCCTGGCAAGTACAAAGCCACCGTGAGCTACGGCCCGGAGTATGACGCAGCCTTTGTCGATCTCGTCGTCGAAGCGGGAAAAACAGCGAACCTCACCGCCCAGCTGCCACGCGTCATGAAGACGACTGGCTGGGTCAGCAGTGACTTCCACAGCCACAGCTCCCCCTCCGGCGACAACTCGACCAGCCAGTTGGGGCGCGTGCTGAACCTGGCGAGCGAGCAAATCGAGTTCGCCCCCTGCACCGAACACAACCGCATCAGCACGTATGACCCGCACATCGACGCCCTCCAGATCAGGCCGTTCATGGCCACCTGTTCCGGGATCGAGCTGACCGGGACGCCGCTGCCCCTCAACCATCAGAACGCCTTTCCCATGCACCAGCACCCGCATCGCCAGGACGGCGGCGGACCGATCCCCGATGACAGCCCCGAAGTCCAGATCGAGCGCGTCGCTCTGTGGGACGACCGCAGCGAGAAGCTGATCCAGCAGAACCACCCCGACATCGGTTGGCTGTTCCACGACCGCAACGGGGACGGCATTCCGGACGAGGGCTACGGCAAGGGGTTCGCCTTCATGGATGTGATCGAGGTCCACCCGATTCACACCATCCTCGGCATGCAGCCGACTGCCGAATGGGAGAAGAGAGTTCAGAACAACACGGTGTTCAACTGGCTGCAATTGCTCAACCAGGGGTACAAGATCTATGGCGTCGTGAATACCGATGCGCACTACAACTTCCACGGGTCAGGCGGCTTCCGCAACTGGATTCAATCGTCGACCGATGACCCGCAGAAGATCGACACGCTGGAAATGGTCCACGCCAGCGAGCAGGGTCGGTTGGTGATGTCCAACGGGCCGTTCCTCGAAGTCTGGGCCAATGAATCCGGAACAGAGTCCCGCGTGACCTGCGGCCAGTCGCTGACAGCCAAGTCCCAGCAGGTCGAACTCACCATTCAAGTCCAGTGCCCGAACTGGTTCGACATCGACCGCGTGTTCGTGCTGGCCAACGGACGGATCGTCGAGCAGCACGACTACACCCGCGCGAAGCACCCCGATGCTTTCAGTAACAATGTCAAGAAGTTCGACCGCACCGTGAAGCTGGAACTCGCAGGCGACGCCCACCTGATCGTCGTCGCCGCCGGTGAAAAATCCCTTCTCGGCCCCGTCGCCGGTCCCGAGTACGGCCAGCAGCCGCCGACCGCCGTCTCGAACCCGATCTTCATCGACATCGCCGGCGACGGGTTCCAGCCCAGCAAAGACACGCTGGGACACCCGCTGCCGGTGAAGGGTGGGGCGGCGAAGTAAGCTGCGTGGACTGAGATGTCGCGTCGGGTGCCACTGGCGAGGGCATTGACTCGCCTGTGTGATTTGCAGTCCAACGTCCACAAAACACTGGCGGCCCAAAGCGACCGCCAGTGCCACCCGGCGTGTGATAGGCTTCCAGCCTATCACACAGAGTCTGATGGATCTTCACGCGGGCTGGAAGTCGCACAGGGCGTCCTTCAACCGCGCCCGGGCCGTGTGCAGCCGACGCTTGATCGTCCCCACGGGGCTGGCGAACCGGTCGCTCATTTCCTTCAAGGACTGGCCCTCGAAGTAGAAGGCTTCCAGCGTCTCCCGGTCCATCCGCCGCAACTGAGACAAGCCCTTCCGCAGTTCGGACGCTCGCTCCTTGGCGAAGACCGGTTCGTACGGCGAGGCGTGTTCATCGCTGGTGAAGCTGAACGACTCGGGAGCGCAGATGATCTCGGGAGGCCGACGGACCGCCCGGTTGATCGACAACCGCACGGCGATCCGCTTCAACCAGCCGACGAACCGCTCGGGCTCGCGGAGTTGGTCGAGCTTGCGGAAGGCCCGCAAGAAGACTTCCTGGGTCACTTCGGCGGCCTCAGCCGAGTTCCGCAACCGGCGGTAGACGACCGCGAATACGCTCGACTCGAACTGGGTCACGAGTTGGCCGAAGGCGTCCTTGTTGCCCGCCTGAGCCTGGAGAACGGTCTGGAGGATTTCGATTTCGTTCATGATGTGGCCCCCCTTCCTGGGGAGTTTTTTCGTGGGGGATTCCCGGCTGAGGAATGAGTCCCCGGTGGGGGAAACAGCGGGGAGGAATGAATGCAGCCGCAGTCATGCAACAAGACTTCCCTGAAACGGGAGATCCGCCGGATGGGCCGAGGCGATGATTTCGCCAGCTGCCAGAAAATGAGGTCAGAAGATCGCTCGCAGAGCCGGGGCGATAGTGCCCCGTGTGGGAGTCTGAAAACCGTTTCGCTTGAAGTACCGCTCGTGGGGTTGATCTGTTCCGGCCCGGCCAGTGACGGCCCCCTGAGAGTTCAGGGAAACAGGGGCAGCAAACAGAGCAACATGAGTGGCACCGCGAGGGCGGCGACTCCGACAGACTTTTGACCTCGTTGGCGGCTGATGTTCAGAGCGTTGTGGCTCTGGAAATCACCAAGGAGGCCCAAATTGCCGGGGGAATCAACTCGGCCCACGCTCGTGAGGGCGTGGCCGGGGAGGCGGGACATAGCGTCTCCGCTTCCTCTGTCCGTTCCAGGCAGTCGCGACTCGATAGCTTCGAATCGCGAAGGAAGTGCGGTGGGGAGAGAGGCTTCCCGGTCTGTTGGCGCATGTTCCCCTGGCGCGAACGCACGACGACAGCGGCGGTTCCGGTCTGGCCATGGCCAGCAAATCCGAAGTTGACCGAGACGTTGTTGTTGTTCAGCTTAGCCAAGATGCACCTCCTGCGATGGGTCGCAGTCCACGAGAAACACAAACCGCCGCCCCCACACAGGTCACAAACCCAGGGAGGCACCTAAGACTCGGAATCAGGGAGACCATCCCTCCAACTTCGTCCCGACTCGCGGCGACAATTCTTGGGGATGGGATCACTTCCTCTATGACCCGCCAACGGTTGCAAAGGTTCGCCAGATCTCTCTCATTGTGGCTGGAATTTCGAAAAAGAGGGAGAGGCATTTGTTTGAAAACCTGGTGAGACGACGGTATTCGATTCGTAACTGCTGACAAGGCCGTAAGATGCGACTTGATTGTCATTTCTGTGAGATTCCGGCACTTTCTAGCGAAGATTCCCAGTCCAGTCGCGAATCCCTTGTTGTTCAGGTGTACTTCGCACCGCCAACTCTCACTAGGGGGATATCGCCATGTTCGTCACGAAAACGGTCAAAGCCGGTCTCGCGACCCTCGGAATCGCCGGGGTAGTCTTTGGCACGCAGGCGTGGAGCTACATCCGCACCGGCGTGAGTAACGTCCAGAACGCCGTCCAGTCCGAAGTGCCGATTGCCTTCGAACTCGATCGCGCTCGCAACGAAGTTCAGTTGCTGATCCCCGAAATCCGCCGGTCGCTGCATGTTGTGGCCGAAGAGCAGGTCGAGGTCGAACACCTCAAGACCGCCCTCGACGCCAAGGGAGCCGCCCTGGCCGAGCAGCAGCAGTCGCTGGTCACGCTCACGGCTGACCTGAAGTCCGATCGCCAGCACTTCGTCTACGCGGGCAGCAACTACGACCGGCCCGAGTTGGAGAAGGATCTGGCCGAGCGATTCAACCGCTTCAAGATCGCCGAAGAGTCGCTGAAGAAGGAACGCGAGATGCTCGTCATGAAGACGCGGGCTCTCACCGTTCACCGCGACACGCTGGAGAAGATGCTCTCCCAGAAGAAGACGATGGAACTGGAACTCGACCGCCTGCAGGCCCGCCTGCGAACCGTCGAGTCACGGAAGCAAATTTGCAGCCTGTCGATCGATGACTCGAAGCTGGCCCAGGTGAAGTCGATGATTGGCACGATCGACAAGAAGCTGGATGTCGAGGACGCGATCCTCGACGCTGAGGGGAACTTCTCGGACCTGATCCCGGTCACGAAGCCCGCGATCAACACGGTCGACATCGTGGCCCAGGTCGAGGCTCACCTGAACCCGGAATCGCTCACCCCGCCCGCTCCTCCGGAAGTGGAGCTGGCGAGTGCAGTGCCCGCCGTCGGCAAGTAGTCGTCCAGCAAAACACCACGCGAGGGGCGGGTCGAAAGACCGGCCCCTGCTGGCGTTTGATGGTCGGCGATTTCTCCGAAATCGCTGGTGAAGTATTCGCCCAGCAGTTCGACGTTCGGTCTCAGTGAGTCCCATCCTCATCGACCATTCGCACATTCCCAAGTCCTCTCCGGGAGTCATGTCCCTCCAGCGACTTCGGAGAAGTCGCCGACAATGCACGGGAACAACCATGCGAAACCCAACACTGATGATGCTCCTCGTCCTGCTCGCGGGCTGTGCCGACACAGCCCGCAAGCGTGCGCCGGTCGAGGCTCAAATTGGAAAGAACTGCATCGTCTACTTCCGGCGGGATGCCCTTGGAATGGGAGCGGACACCCCCTCATCTGTGACGACGGGCAGCCTCAACGGAGCCGAGGTGACTCAAGCGGGTGAGTTGATGGCTGTGGGGAACGACTGGATCGTCATCAACTACCACGGGCGCGAGTTTCACATTCCTCAAGCGGCGATTCTGATGGTCGAGTTCGGCAACAACATCACACAAGACCCCAGCTTGAGTAAGCCACTTCCGCCCGCTCCCGTCGATCACGGAGACCACACACACCACTGAAACAGCAACTCGGGGAACTTGACAACTCCCCGTGATCCGACGAAGTCCGCACATCGTTCCCATCAGGAGAGGCCAGATCAGACAAAAGTCCCGAATCCGGCTCGCCACTTCTGTCGGAGAAGTGAATATTCTGTCGCACTGCCCTTTCCGGTGGACGGTCGGAATGGCACGATAGTCGGATAGTGAACTCCAACGATGAGATCAACAACGCGAGACGGCAATGGAGACGAGCATGGGAATCGGCTTGGGAGTGTTTGCGATTGGCGGTCTGTTCAGCCTGCTGTACTTCGCGTTCTGGGTGTTCACGCTGGTCGACTGTGCCCAGAATGAACCCATCGAAGGAAATACAAAGATCGTCTGGATTTTGATCCTCATTTTTGCACAAGGCGTCGGCCCGCTGATCTACTTCCTGGTGCGGCGACCGGAACGGATCTCGATGTACGGGAAGTGAGGGAGGAAAGCTGTCAGCGATCAGCCGTCAGCATTCTTTCAGTCAGCCAGAGGAGAAGACAGCGGCCAGAGATACACCTACCCCGAAGTGGTAACACAACACAGCCCAGGGTCGCGACCGAAGGTCGCGCACCCTGGGGCGAGGAACCCCAGATGCCCTTGACCCTGAAGGGGTCATACAACCGTTGCTGATGGCATGACGCGGATGTGGAACCCCTTCAGGGTACGATCACGCGAGAGCCTCAAACCCAGGGTGCGCTCCCTCCGGTCGCGACCCTGGGCTGTGATGTTTAACCCCTTCGGGGTACAGAATCTTCCCTGTCACACGTCGCCTCACTGCCACCCCAAGTCGACAACTCGAACGAAGAAAGACACTCATGAAACCCCTCGTCGCCGTCACGCTGATTATCATGGGCGCTCTGCTGATCATGGTGCCCGCACAGGCGGACTACATGCACGCACGGAATGTCGTGGAACTCCTGAGCAAGACCAATGTGACCAGCGTGAGTCTCATCAGAGAGATGAGTCGTGAATACCGCTTCGGCTGCTGGCTGACTGGCAGCGGAATGATCGCCATCGCCATCCTGTGTTCACTGCTCAAGAACTCCTCCTCCGCTTCCTCTTCCACTGAAAACTGATGACTGACGACTGACAACTCACCCCCCCCTCTGGCTGAAAGCTGACCGCTGAAAGCTGACCGCTCATGACCAAGTTCACCTACACCGCCGAATCCCGTCCGCTCGACGGGTACACCATCAAGCGTCCGCTGCATCGCGGAGGCTTTGGAGAGGTGTACTTTGCCGTAACGGATGGCGGGCGGGATGTGGCACTCAAGCTGTTGCGAGAAAACGTCGAGGTCGAGCTGCGCGGGGTACAACAGTGCTTGAACTTGAGCCACCCGAATCTGGTCACGATCTTCGACGTGAAGCAGGACGGCGATGGTGATCACTGGATCATCATGGAGTTCGTGCCGGGCGAGACACTGGACGAATCGCTGCGTCGTCACGCGGGTCCGCTGCCGATGGAAGAGGTGCTGCGCTGGATGCGAGGGCTGTGTGCCGGGGTCGGGCACCTGCATGAGCGGGGGATCGTGCATCGCGACCTGAAGCCCAGCAACATTTTCGGAGCCGAGGGGACGATCAAGGTCGGCGACATCGGCCTCTCGAAATTCATCACGGCCAGCCGCCGCAGCGCGCACACCGAAAGTGTCGGCACCGTGTACTACATGGCTCCGGAGATCTCGCGCGGTCGCTACGGCAAAGAGGTCGACATCTATGCCCTCGGCGTGATCGCCTTCGAGATGATCACCGGGCAGATCCCGTTCGACGGCGAGTCGGCGGGCGAGATCCTGATGAAGCATCTGACCCAGCCGCCGAACCTGTCGCTGCTCCCCGAACGCCTCCGTCCCGTCATCAGCAAGGCCCTCGCCAAAGACCCCGCGCGCCGGCAGCGCTCGACGATGGAGTTCCTCCGCGAGTTCGAGGCCGCTGTCGTCGGACGCTCCCCCGCACGCAGACCCCAGCCGCTGGCCGAGGTCGTCGGCTCCAGCCGCCGTCAGACACGTTCCCCGTGCGGAAGTGGAAGGGGATGTGGTGTCCCCGCGACGAGTCTCTTCGAGGGCAAGAATCTCGCCGCGATCATCACGTTCGCGGTCCTCTCCGTCTTCATGCCGTACATCTTCCTCCCGATTCTGGTGGGGTTTTGCGTCATCAAGCAGCAACAGATCAATCGGGAGCGGGACGCCTCGGGTGAGACAGGCCACTTGGCCCGTGGGAGTACATCGCGGGTCCATCGCCCCGTGGCTGCGGCTCCGGATCGCGACAAACGCCCGCTGGCCACGGACCTCGCCCAGCAGATTCAAGAGACCGCCGGGGAAGAGGTCTGGCTCCCGGATGCCGCTCGTTCAGCCCTCGTCCGCACGCCCGAACTACCATGGTACGGTCACTGGTCGGTCCTGGTCATCATCGGTGCTGTGCTGTTGTTCGTGGTGCGCAGCGGAGGGGGAGTGTCAACGATCGGCATCGCGGGCATCGTGATCGCCTTTGTCGCTCTGTCCGTGAAGACGATCCGGTTCGGGACCGAGGTAATCTACGGTCTCTCCGGCACGCCGCTGCCTCGGGCGGCCCTGGCGTCGCCACTGGTGCCGATCCGCTCGAAGCCGGAGCAACTGCACTCGCTGACCACCTCGGCCTTCTTTGCCCCGCTGTCGGTGACAGCGCTGACGGGAGCCATCGGCTGCGTCCGGCCCGACCTGCTCCGCCTGTATGAGCATGATCTCTCGCACATCACCGTGTTCGTGACGGTCGCCACGCTCAGTACCTGGATGATCGCGCTGCTCTCGACGATCGCCGAGGGCCAGAACTGGGACCAGTGGACCCGCCGGGGCCTGTTCGGAGCGGGAGGACTCCTCACCGGCGGAGCCGCATACGCCGTCTGGCAAGCTCTGTTCGCTCCAGGGAACATTCTGTTCTCGACCTTCGGCCAGGAGAAGATGTTCACGCACCTGGGCAGCCATGACCTCCTCACCGACGCAGGGCTGCCAACGCTGGCCGGGTTCTTGTGCTTCTTTGGAGTCTTCTTCGCGATCGTGAACTGGACGAAGCAGACCGATCCGCTGCGGACTTCTCGATTCGGCCTGTGGTCGCTCGTCGCCGCCGTGGTCGTGGCCGGAGTGACCTCCCAAGTTCTTGCGTTTCCTTGCGGAGTCGCCGTGTTGTGGGCCGGAGTGATCTCGGCCAGCGTGCAACTGACCTCGCCGGGGCTGGGACCGAAGCGAGTGTAATGTCGGCGATTTCTCCGAAATCGCTGGTGCGACGATGGCGATTCCAACAGACGATGGGAGTCAGAGAGAACTTCTTCGATGCACCTCCCAGTGATTCGAATGTTCTCTCGGGTAGTCGCGTCGAACTGGCGACTTCGGAGAAGTCGCCGACATTGAGGGTGAGCCCGATGGCTCACGACATCCGACCCCGGCAGGGGTCACAGAAATTAGCCGGTGGTTGAGCGCAGCGACACCACCGGTGGCGCGTCGTCGAGGTCAACCCATCCCGGAGGGATGGCAGAGATCACGAGACGTTGACCATCCAGAGAATCCACTCCGTGAATCACCACGGCATCCCTCCGGGATGGAAGAGTTTGAGTCCCGCGTTCACTTTATCGATTCGAGTCATCCCATGAACGCCAGTCCTGACATCACCGCACAGTTCGCACTCATGTGGATGCTCATCCCCGCACTGATTTGTCTATTCGGGATCGGCATCGGAATCGTGACGGCCTTCCGGCGTGGGGATGCCAGAGTGCCGCTGGCGATCGGGGGATTGGGATTCGTGGCGCTCTTATTCAGTCTGCCCTTCACGTCCTCCCCCGAGAGGGTTCAACCTTCGCCAACCGCTCTCGAACACTTTTCCATTTCTCCTACGCAACACATGAACGTTATCACCACAAAACAGCCCGCACTCGTGCCGCTTCTCTTTCTCACCCTCATCGGTGGAGCAATCGTCGCGGGCATCGTGGTCGCCATCCGAAATGGGTATACGCATGCCCCCATCGCAATTGGAGTGTTTGCCGGTATTTGCGTTGTGGCCATGTATTACTTGAGGTCGCATCCGGGAGAATCGCCCCAGACATTGGGGTTACTTCTGATGGGTGGACTCTTCGTCGGCTCTCAACTCGGACTGGGATACATCCTTCGGGACGGTGCAAAAAAGGGGAAGCTAATCACATGGGGGATGTGCCTCGGAGTGGTGGGCATCGTGGCCGCGATGGGACTCGCTGGCTTTCAGCAGACGCGAGAAGAGAGTCGCCGTACCCAAATTCAAGACAATCTCCGACAGCTCGGCAACCAACTCCACCATCAAGAAGCGATTGCCTCCGTTCCGCCTTCTCCTCCCGCACCCGATCCCACCCCCACCGGTCCCACTCCCAGCCAGATCCTCTACACCACCGGCAATGCCCAGCCGATCTCGATCCAGGAACTCCCCGGCTGGCGGAAGAACCCGCCGCATGAAGGCACACTCGGAGCCGGGCAGGCTAAGTATGTCCTCACCAGTCAGCAGTTCGCGACGGTCGAGGAGGCAGAGGCCGAATTGTTCAAGTCTCTGACGGTCGATGTTCAGGAGTCGTTTGCCAAATACAACTCGCCCGCAGTCGGCTGGACCCCGACGCCCGAGGACTTGCGTCTGAGCGGGATCATTGCCGAACGAGTGGTCGAGACGTTCTCCGTGAAAGTCGGCGAGTTCGAGAACCCGGTCCACCGCGTCTCGTGGCTGATCGAGTTCGACCAGGACAAAAGCACCGTGCTGCTCAAACGCTGGGAGCCGATCGAAGCCCAGCGGCGGTCCAAGCTGATCCTGTCGATCCTGGCTGGAGCGTCGGGCGTTCTGGGTGTCACCGCGATGGCTCTGCGTCGTCGCCGCAATCAGCCGACAACAGACGCAGCCCCGGCGAACCAATTGGCCTGAGACAGACAGCCCCGTCAGCAGCTCTCCCGATGGAGGGGTTGGAGTACTGACAAAGCACGAGTAGTCCACTGATTTTTATGTGTCAGGTCACTGCACTCGCCAGAGTGTGGGCCAGTGTCTGCATCCGAAAAGTCGGTGGAGTCTCCATTCGTCATCGGCTGTGTTCTGAGCCGCGAAGCGGTGGCAGCAGGATCGACATGGCGTCGCTGGGTGTCAGTGACCGTTTCGGTGAAGGGGGGCTCGCTGTCGCCGCTTCGCCGCTGAAGACAAGCCTCATGATCCGAGTCGACTGGTATGACCAGATTCCACCGATGTTTCGGATGTACAAACTGCGGGCACCCCGCGTTCTGGCGAACGCAGCTACAACTCAAGGTCACGGAGCCACCGGGGCCTCGCGCTCCGCGATCTTCTTGAGGTACTTCTCAATCGCCTGGCGGTAATGGGCCGGGTACTTCTGGTCGAGCATGTTTTTGGCCGCAGCCTGGGCCTTTTCGGGGAGGTTGCCCCAGCGGTCTTTGTGGCCAGCGTTCTTGGGGTCGACTTCGCCTTCGCCCTCTTTGCCCTCGCCGAGATAAGACTTGTCGGCTCCTTCGGGCTTCTTGCCGGTCTGAGGCTTGCCCACCCCGCCTCCGCCACCTCCGCCGCCCTGTTGCTGCTCGGCCTTCTTAATCAGTTCATCGAGTGTGGTGATGATTTTCTCTTCGACCCGCTGGACCTTCTGCCCCGCATGGCCCAGACCCAGACGACGACGCACGTCATCCATCTGGCGCGAGACTTCATCGAGCGATTTCTCCTCCAGCTTCTCCAGGTCGACCTGCATCAATTCGGCCAGCGTGACGTACCGGGCGGGCGTCTGCTCGGTCTCGTGGAGCAGGCGGTCGAGTGAGGTCAGCGCGGCGTCCTTCTGGAGCAGAGCTGTCTCGCACACCGCCCGGTGGAACAGCGCCCCGGCCGGGTCGACGACATGCTGCGGGTTGATCTCGGCGTAGACTTCAAGGGCCTCGTCATAACGGTTCCAACCGGTCAGCGTTCGAGCATAGAGCAGCCGCAGATTGTTGATGTAGAACAGCTCATCATGCCGTGATTGAAAGGCTGATGTCTCGACGAAGGTCGAGTCGTCGACAGCGGCGATGGCATGGACGATCAGGCCAGTTTCGGAATCGGCGAGGACGAACGCCTGGATCACCGCGTCGAACCGCGCGGTCACAGAGGCGGTGTCGGGCAGGGAGCTGATCGTCGATTGGAGAATCGCGGTCGACTTGTCCGTGGGCACCGCGCGCTTGGTCATCCACGCCTGGACCTGTTCGCGGCACTGCGCCACTGTGGGCGGTGCGTAGATGGTACTGGCTGCGGAGGCGCTGTTCGCACCCAGACCGCTGACGAGGAGCGCCAGCAGCAGGCGGCGGAGAATGCGTGGGTTTAAACTCACGGTTGGTGTCCTCTCGATACTCGGCGGTATGTTGCCTTTCGCTCCGCGAAAGGGCGTCCTTTCGCGGAGCGAAAGGCGACACTCACTGTTTGACGGCAACTCACTGCGGCGGGGACGGGCAGGATTGCCCATCCTACTGATGACTGACCACTGAAAACTGACGACTTCCCTCACTTGTTCCGCCCCGTTGATAAATCATACGTGGCGGACTGGATGCGCTGCTGACGTTTACCGAGGTCTTCGGTCAGTTTTCGTTGATCGGGATCGCCGGTTTGCTCCCCCTCGATCTGGGTGCCGATCTGCTTGGTGATCCGGTTCACCTGGTTCTGGAGGGAGCGGATCATCTTCAGTTCAGCCAGCTTGTTCACGAGCCCCTGATCTTCCGGCTGGCCCGGCTTGGGCTTTTTGGTTGGACCCTGCTGTTTCTTCTGTCGCTGGGTCTCCATCTCCTTTTGCAGGGCCAAGGTGATCTCCTCCAGAGTCTCGATGACCAGTTGCTCCAGCAACTGGGTCGTGTCGCCCGTGTCGGCCCGAGTCAGGCGTTTGGCGATCAAGTCCATATTGCCCTGCATCTGCTCGACCGCCTCGGGAAAGGCCACCGATGACCCCTCTTCCTTGAGCAGCACCAGCGTCTTGCCAGCGTCGCTGTAGTTCTCCCTCTGTTGCCGGGCGGCTTCGCTGCACTTGTCGAAGTGGGCCGGGTTGCGTTCTTTCTCCGGGATCTTTTCCAGGCGGGTCGTCTCCGCGTTCACTTGCAATTGCACCTTGAGCATCTTCTGGAATCGGACTTCCAGCATCGCCAGGTACAGCTCCTTTTCCTCCTCGCGACGTTGTCGCAGGATTTCTTCGAGCTTGGCCTTCAGCTCTTCCAGCTTCTTGAGAGCCCGTTCCTGCTCCTCGCCAGCGGTTTCGCGGCTCTTCTTTTCCAGGTCTTCGATGGCCTTCTGCATGGAGTCCTGGGCCTCTTGTAGGTCTTTACGGCCTTCGGTTTGCTGGTCGGGAGGTGGCTGATCTTGGGGCGGCATCGGGGACGGCGGCTGCCCCGGCATCGGAGGCATGGGACTACCCGGCATAGGGGGCATCGGACTGCCGGGCATCGGCGGCTGGTCGCTGGGAGGCGACTGCGATGGCGGGGAGTCCTTGCCGGGCATCGGCTTTCCAGGCATCGGTTTGCCGGGTTTGGAGGGAGAGTCGCCGGGCTTCGGTTTCCCCGTCGAGTCGGACGGAGGCATACCGTCCTTCGGGTCTTTCGGATCCTTCGGCTTGTCGGCTCCCGGTTTGTCCTTCTCGTCACCCGGCTTCGGCTTGTCGCCGTCCTTCGGTTTCGTCTCGCCCGGTTTCTGTTCGCCGGAAGGCTTATCCTTCGGATCGCCGCTCGGGGAGTCCTTCGACTCGGACGGCTTCGCGTCCGACGGCTTCGACTGTCCTTTGCGAGCCTTGTCCTGCTTGTCGATCTTGTTCGCCAGCTTCTTCGCTTCCTCAGCCGCCTTCTTCTGTTCGTCTTCGGCCTGCTTCTGATCGCCGCCCTTTTGGTTCGTGGCCTGGGCGTCACGCTGCTTGCCGATCACGCGGTTCGCGTCCTTAATCAAGTCTTGAATTCGCTCCATCTCGCGTTGCAGCCGGTCGCGTTCGTCCTCGCTTTGCAGGAGTTGGAGAATCTCCTCCATCCGCTCGATGACGAGCCGCTGCCGGTCCGAAGCCGAGCCGGTCTGGTTCTGTTTGAGCTCGATCGCGATCTTTTCCATCTCGCCGAGCAGGGCCTGCTCCTGACTCTTCTCGCGGGCGCGGTCGAGGATGTCGGACTGCTCCGGCTCCTTCCGCCGCAGATGTTCCGCCGCCTCGAGCAACGAGCGTTCGAACCGCTCATAATCCCGGCGAATCTGCTGCTGTTGCAGGCTCAGATCGTCCTTGGGCTTCGCCGCAGCCGGGTCCGCCGCCTGAACAAGAGTTCCACACACCGCCGCCAGAAGCAGCAGGAGTCGCCACATCGATCTCAGATCAACGCGCATATTGAGTTCTCCGTGAGTGGTTGTTCCCGAGGAGTCATGGCCGCAACAAACTCAAGAAGACGCAAAATCAGAACTCCCCTTTTGCGTCTTTTTGAGTTTCTTGCGGCCACATTCTCTCACCCCAAGTGGCTTCGGTTTCACTCGCCATTGCCAGCCACTTCGACGCCCATGTCACTGAGTCAGTTCCTCGAACTTCTTCAGTTCCGTGGCCTCGTTCAGCTTCTTGGCCCGCTCGATCATCTCCTGCAACCGCTTCTTCAGGTCGTTGATCGACTCCCGCTCCCGCATCTCGGCCAGCACCTTCTTGAACTGTTCGATCAGCCGATCCACGCTCGCCAGACTGTCGGTGATCGCGTCGCGGGGGTCTTGTACCTGTTCCTCCCGCAGCCGGTACAGGCCGATTCGCTGGTCGACCTCGGTGTAGGTCGTCTCGTTGATCGCTTTGAGGGGGGCCACGATGCCACCATCAATTCTGTCGAGTAACGTCTGCGTGTCGACCCGATTGTTGACCATTTCCTCCCGAATGTCACGAAATGCCGCCTCGATCGACCGGCTTTCCGCGTGGTTCTTGCGGATGAGATGCAGATTTCGTTCCGCTCCGGCGGAGACGGCGACATTCAGCTGCCGGAGTTGCGCCTCCCAGGCCCCGCGTTCGGCGGCTGCGGTGGGTTGCTTTCCCTTGAGGGTGCTGCGTTCCCCAGCCCGTTTGTGCTGCTCGGTGAGGTCTTTCTGGACGCGGGTGGTTTCTTCGAGGATTTGCTCCAGACGGGCCCGCAGGTTGACCTCTTGATCGTACAGCCTGCCGAGCAGTTCCTCCGGCGAGACGATCAGGAAATCGAACGATTCGCTACGGACACGGTGCGGGCCGGTCTGGTCGTCCCCGTCGGCGGCGATCACCGCCAGCGAGAGCTTCTGGCCTTCCTTCAGTTCCAGAGGCAGCACCGCGAACCGCTCAGCGGCCTCCTGCGGAGTCGCGGCCAGCGGGTACTCGCGCTGCCCGCGTGGTGCGTTCTGGAACGGGAACGGCTTCGCATCGAGCGCGTCGATGCGGGCCTCGAAGCTGGCTTCGGTGATGCCGTAATCATCCCGAATCATCCCGGTGAGCGGGATGCTGGCCGTGCGCGTGATCGCGTTGCGGACCCCCCGGCGGCGAACCTCGACGACCGGCGGTTCATCGGGCGTGCCGACGATCGTGAGAGTCGCCGGTTCCTGGCTATGGACCTCGTCCTCGTCGAACAGATGAATCTGGAGTTCCGACTGCGTGGTGATCGGCAGCGGGAACGCCGACTGCGAATCGAGGGTCTTGTGGAGTTCCGCAGCTTTGACAGTGATCCACATCGGGATCACGATCTGCTGGCGGTCGCCGGGGAGGCAGGCCGCTGTGACCTTCGGTTCCAATACCACCGTGCGCGGGTCCGAGGTCGGCGACTCGCGCAGCGTGAGCCGGGCCGGTTGTGGTTTCAGCGTCCCGTCGGTCCCGCGTTCATACCCGATCGACAGTTCCCAACTCCCCGCGCGGATGTCGGCAGACAGCAGCGGCTTGTTCGCGGTCAGCTTCAGATCGAAGTGCGTCTCGCCGGGGATCGAGACCTGCGTCCCGGTCGGGACCACGGGGCGGTCCTCCAACGAGTCCTGCCCCATATAAGACGGATAGTCGCACTGGAGTGCCACCTGCTCGACGCGCGGCGGTTCGACGATCACAATTCGGTACGGCTCGGCGTTGGCATAGTCGCCCCCCTTGACCCACAGCAGTTGCTCATCCGCCACGTTCTTCATCGTGTGGCGGTAGACGCCCGCCGTGGCCGGGACGAGGTTGACGGTCCCGCGTGTGCGACCGGTTTCGGTGAGCGTCCGCCAACTCAGGACGACTTGCTCGGGGGCGGTCTCGGGCTTGTCGCTCTGGACCAGGAGTGTCAGATCGCCGCCGCGCGGGTGCTTGTAGGTTTGTTGTTTGCTGAACTCACGCACGCGGTCGCCGGGCTGAGAGACGACTCGCAAGTGCAGGGCGTTCTTGCGGTACTTCTCCCAGTAGTTCGCCTCGCCGCTGATGTAGGCCGCCATCCAGCGCGACATCGCCTGGGCATTCACCACGCCGAAGCCAACAATCGAAGCGAGTACGACTCCCGCAATCAGCAGCCCGCGTTTGAGCGGCCGGAAGTCAAACACCGGGGCCACATCCAGCGACCCAATCTGCTGCCCCAAATCGCGCAGCGTCTGCTGCAACATCGCGTTCGACACCGCCGACCGCTCCAGCTGATCCCCTTCGAGTTCCACAGCCGAAATGAGCCGCTCGGCCAGGACGGGAAACCTCCGCTCCAGCAACAGCGCCAGCGACTTCGGCTCCAGCGGCCTGAGTAAGCGAAACACCACTCGAGTCAGGAACAGCCACACAAACCCAGCCATTCCCGCCACCAGCAGCGACCGCCGAAACCACAGCGGAAGTTCCAGCTTGCGAGCGGCAAAGTGCAATTCATCGGCTGCGAAGAGTCCCCAGAACACCAGCCCCAGGAACATCACCACCAGGGCCAACCCCTCCCACAGCACATACCGACGGATTCTCGACCGCAGGTCGCTCAGGACGCGGGAGATTTCCGGGGAGAGCGTCGAAGCTGGCATGAGGATGGGTTTCAAGGACGAACCCCGATGTCAGCCGGGGGCAGTCGATCGACAGAGCGCGTTCTTCATTCCGTCAGACAGGAACGGTCAGGCATCAACCGTCCCTGAAGCATAATCGTTTCTACGACGATGATCGATCCCGGAGCAGATTCAGAATTTGTTTTCCCCGCAAACATGCGAAAGGAGTGGGGATTGGAACACTGAATCTCCGCTCATCGTCGCTGATCCAATACCGAATGAATCCTGTTCTGGATGAGTGTTTATGAGTGGAGATTAGTGTTCCAACCTCCTGAGTGAACGCAATTCCTGAATCTGCTCGTATGAGCCTGAAGAACTTTCCAGTCCCCCTATTTCGGTCCCAGACTCTGCCATGTATCATGGGCACCGGAGGTTCTGTCATGACCAAACTACTGGAACAAGCGTTTGAGAAAGCGTCGCGATTGCCGCTGCTGGAGCAGGAGTTGTTGGCCTCCCGGTTGCTCGCTGAATTGGCTTCCGAGGACGCCTTCGATCAAGCGCTCGCTCGCTCCGGCGACAAGCTCGCTCACATGGCTCAGGCAGCCCTCATGGAGCATCGAGCCGGGCTGACCGAGGAATTGGATCCGGAGCAACTATGAACTCTCGTACCACACGAGGGTTCCGCGAACTCATGTCCGCCTTACAGAAGCATGTCCGAAAGCAAGCTCGGGAAGCCTACCGGCACTTTCTGAAAAACCCGTCTCACCCGGGATTGCATTTCCAACAGGTCTACGCAGACCCGCCGATTTACTCGGCCCGCATCGGCATCAGCTATCGAGCTGTCGGGGTGATTGATGGAGACTCGGTCGTGTGGTACTGGGTCGGCTCGCATGCCAACTATGACAAGCTTCTAGCACATCTATAATGCGGTCGGGCACAGTAGGGCGGCCTTTCCAGAGGACGGCCTTTCCAGGCCGTCTCTGGGCGTCTCTCGCCATGAGACGGCCTGGAAAAGGCCGTCCTACGGGGCTTACTCTCGATCACGCCAGCTTCAGCAGCTTCCGCGACAGCCACTCGACCGCCAGCAGTCCGACGAGCAGTCCCATCAGCCAGCCACGGTCCCAGACCTCTTTGATCCGCTGGTCCACGATGATCCGTTCCCCCTTGTCGAGGAGCAGGGCGGGGATCGCGGCAGCCAGACTTCCGAAGTCTTCCGAGACTTCGGAAGTCTTCGCGGTCAGGCTGAAGTACTTCCCGCCAGTCTGATCCGCCAGCGCAGTCAGCACCGCCACGTTCTGGGTCATCTCGGCAAACTCCCGCTCGGGCAGGCGAATCTGCAACTCTTCCTTCAGGCGGTCGGGCAGACCGGGAACCTCCATCTCTAAACGATACCGTCCCGACAGGTCCGCGCGAAACTCTCCGGTGTACTCGGCGGGTCGGAACCGGTCCTGCGACAACACCAGCGAGGGGGTCAGCGGTCGCCCCACCGCATCGTAGACATCCACCGGGAACGACGGCGAGGTCAACGGCTGAAACTGCTCATTGAGGACGCGAACCCGCACCGGAATCGTCTGACCCAGATCGAATTCGCGGCTGTCGAGGACGAACATCCCGCGTTGCAAGCCGCGCTTCGACCGCCCCTCCGCCAGCTTCCGCGTCAGCTTGATCCAGAACCGGTCGTACGCCTCTTCCGAGATCGATCGCAGCCGCCAGAACTCGGGACTGCCGAGGTAGAAGCTGTTGCCCTGGCCGTAGCGCTGGCCGGCGATGAGTGGAGGCGGTCCGTCCGCGCCGCGGGCCAGCGGGTCGGTGAACTCGGCATAGACGGTGACGCCGCCGCGTCGCCCGCGCGTGGCTTGCGTGCGGTAGACGCCGGGGAACTTCGACCAGATCGAATCCTTCGCCGGGTCGTCATCGAGCTTGAGGAACTCGGCGGCCTTACCGTCCTGCGTCAGGTCGATCGGCCACGCCTGCTTGGCGGAGTCTCTCAACGTCGTCCCCGTGGCCGAGTCATCCACGATGACCGGGCAGAGCGTACGGACCTTGTTCCACTTCTCATCTTCGGATGACAGTAAATACGTGTACGCATCCCCGGCGATGAACGCGATCCCGCCGCCCTCGCCGGAGACCCACTCGTCGATCCACTGCTGCTGTTCGGACGTGACCTGCGTCCAGTCGGCATCGAACGCCAGTAGCACGTCATAAGCGAACAGGTCTTCGCGCTTCTCGGGGAACTTGAACAGCAGATTGTCGGCGTCCTGGCTGATGCCGATTCGCCCGGTTTGCAGCCAGACATCGACATCGATCGACTTGTGCCGGAACAGCAGGTTCTTGGCGAAGATGTAGTCCCGCATCGGTCCACTGGCGACGATCAGCACGCGCGTGGGGCGGTCGAAGACGTTGACCGTCCGCGACTCGGCGTTGTTGTCCATCCGGCTCTCGATCACCTCGGCTCCAGCTGCCACGCGGATCGTATACTCGAAGGCCCCGGCCTCGGTGATCGAGCGTGAGAACTGGACCTCTTGCGGCGCGGCTCCGTCGACCACCGGGACCGTCTTCGTGTCGACGACAATCGGCGAGGCATCCTGCGGCCCGCGCTGGAGTAACTCGACATTGGCGTTCTGATTCGAGAGGCCGCGCGACTGCACCCAGGCGGTGAGTTCGAAGGCATCCCCCTTGGCCACATCGGTCGGCGAGACGATCTTGAGAATCGACAGATCGACCGGCGGGGTCGTGCCGCCCACGCCAATGGCCAGCAGCTTGACCCCGTGCTGCTTCGCGCGGGTGATGGCCGAGTCGGGGCTGCGACCGACATTGTTGGCTCCGTCGGAGACGATGATCACGCCGGAGAGCGTGCGGCCCTTCTGCTCCGCGAGAACCTTGTCGATGGCATCGCCCAGAGCGGTCGCATTCTTGGCGGGCTTGAGCCACGCGTCCCATTGCGGAGGTTGAACTGCTTCGCCCGGCGGGTTGCTGCTCATGCCACCGGTCCATGGAAACCGGTACAGTGGCCCGACCAGATCGCTATCGAATGTGAACACGTCGATCGCGTGCTGCTTCTGCAACGTCGCGATCAGCGGGGACTTCACCAAGAACTCCCGCACCGCGACGGCCCGTTCCTTCACGGCGGTCCCCGGTTGCACATCGCTCGCGGGCTGCTTCATGGAGGTCGAGGTGTCGATCAGGATCGCCACCTGCGAGGGCCGGAACGACTCGCGCTGCGTCCGGATATGCGGGTTGAGCGCGATGACCACGAGCACCGCAATCGTCAACAACCGCAACCCGCCGAGCCACACCATCCAAAACGGATGGAGGTCTCGCGTATCCCGCCGGGCCATGAAGAGCGCCCAAGCCGCCGTCACCAACAGCCCGATCAGCACGGCCCAATCGCCGGTGCTGTAGGGCCAGTCCCACTCGAACGCGGACGACACCGACGACACGGCGGAGGCGGAGTCCTGAGCCAGGAGATGGGACAGTCGAGAGAGCACGAATTCTCACGTTCGAAAGGCGGTGTCCAAGCCCACCGCGAAATCCGTTCACGGAAGATTCGCAATTGTGACAGATTTCTCCAGGGCTGGGAACGGCTAGCGAGGCTTCCTCACGGCAACGCACTGTTTCACAGTGCGTTGGTTTTCAGTCGTCAGTCATCAGTTTTTAGTCAGAGAAGAGTGGCCCAACTTCACAAAGTGCGTTGCCTCAAGACTCGACGGTGCCCCTGGATTTCTCCGTGCCTCCGTGATGAAATGCCGACCGCCACCGACTTTTCTGAGGCACACTCAGCGACATCCATGTCACGCGATTCGAGCTGAACCCCCCCCCCATCCAGTGGCTGATCACGGCGTCTTCTTCAGCAACTCCTCGATCGACTTGCCGAGTTCTTCATTCACGAGTTCCGGAACCGACTTGCCTTGGCCATGTGCCAATGCGGCAAGCTGCTCGTACTGCCGCAGAGTCAATGACCGGTTGGCTTGAATCCCGGCAGTCTTGGCATCGAGCCAGGCGTCATTCGCTTGCTTCAACTGCTCGTCGCTGAGCCCGAATGCCTTCAAAATTCCGCGAGCCATCAACCGATCTCCCAACGGCCCCAT
Source organism: Planctomycetota bacterium (assembly GCA_043734065.1). Lineage (GTDB taxonomy): Bacteria > Planctomycetota > Planctomycetia > Planctomycetales > Planctomycetaceae > TH-plancto1. Next base: position 9,720 of record JAYTFV010000450.1, on the reverse strand, counting down.
ATGCACGCCATCGGATGTCAGTTGCAGATTGACTTGCTTGCCACCCGCAGCGGCTGGCTGGATCGCCGCCTGCATGTCGGCATTCAAATCAGCCAGCAGGCATTTCTTGTCCGCAGCCAGTTTGAGGAGAAAGGCGTTGTAGAGAGCGAGCTTCAGGTTGTTGTCGTGTTTCGCGTCCTCGGTGATCATGGTCGAGGTCAGAATCATCACCTTGATCCCCGCAGCCTGGGCCTTGTCGACGATCTCGGTGATGTTCTTCTGATACGCTTCGAGCGGGACACCATTGGCCCCGTGCCAGACATCGTTGACTCCACAGCTGAGCGTCATCCAGGTGGGCTTCTTGCTGATCACGTCGCGTTCGAGGCGTTCCAGCATCTGGTTGGATTTGTGGCCGCTGATGCCCGCGCCGATGATTTCGACCTTCACCCCGGCGGCGGCCAGACCGCTCCCCACGAGCTGGACATATCCCCCCGGATGGCCGGCGCCCCCTTGTGTGATGGAGTCGCCGAGAAAGGCGATCTTGTCGCCGGTTTTGACCTGGGCGTCTTCCCCCATGACAAAACCACAGGTCAACAGGCAAAACGTGAACAGACTGGCGAACGCTCGGAAAGGGATCATTGGGTGGTTCTCGGAGAAGTGGCGTGGAAAAGTGGAGTTCAGAGGCGACAAAGTCCTAGAGCATCGGATGAATCCATTGCCAGGAATGCCCCCCACTCCCAAAGGTGCAGCGACGGATCGCCCCAGAGCAGAGGGTACCAAACCCAGCCGCAAACTGCCGCCCTGAGCCTGATGGATCGGGGAAGCGGGTGCATTCGCCAAATGGCGGTCTCCGGCCCCCCATCCTCGCCCTGATCTGAGGAAGCGGCGTTTTCAGAGCGGTTGAGTTTGTTCGCGTGAACGGCCAGACTGCTATGGTCAATCCGCCCCCCCACTCAATCAGGCGAGCCTCCCGATGATCGACGCCCCCCACATCGCACAATCCGCGGCCCAGCTCACGGCCACCATCCACCTCACGATTCCCCGCGACCAGATTCAGCACGTCATGGGCCCCGCCATCGGCGAAGTCGTGCGTGCCATCGCAGCCCAGGGAATCAGCCCCGCTGGACCGGTCTTCTCGTACCATCTGCATCTGGACCCGGCCACGTTCGACTTCGAGGTCGGCGTGCCGGTCTCCTCGCCGTTCCAGGCTGCGGGACGTGTTCAGCCGAGTCAGTTGCCAGCGGTGAGAGTGGCGCGGACGATCTATCGCGGGTCGTATGAGGGACTCGGCCCGGCCTGGGGCGAGTTCTGTGGATGGATCAAGACGCAGAAACTCGCCCCGACACCGAACCTGTGGGAGGTCTACCTCACAGGGCCGGAGTCGAGCCTCGATCCGGCCACCTGGCAGACCGAACTCAACCAGCCGCTGAGGAGTTAGACTCCGCGCGGGCGGAAGTGAGACATTCCATCGTAGCCGCGCTTCGCCAGAACGCGGGCTGCCCGCACTCTGTCGAGTGCAGCTACCTCAACAACCTGCCCGCACTCGCCTCCGAGAGAGGGATTCTCCAGACATGCCTGACAAAGTTCTCATCATCGTCGGCGACGCCACCGAGACGGTCGACACCCTCTACCCGTATTACCGCCTGCAAGAGGACGGCTTCGTCCCCATCATTGCCGCTCCCGAGAAGCGGACGTACCAGATGGTCCTGCACGAGGTGCGGCCCGGCTGGACGATCACGCGGGAGTGGGAGGGGTATCAGATCAAGGCGGACGTGGCCTTCAGCGAGATTCGCGAGGAGGAGTACCTCGGCATCTTCTTCAGCGGCGGGCGGGCTCCGGAGTACATTCGCTACGACGCCGACCTCGTGCGAATCACGCGACATTTCTTTGAGAAGAACAAACCCGTGGCCAGCGTCTGCCACGGCGTCGAGATCCCGGCCTATGCGGGCTGCGTGCAGGGCCGCAAGATGGCAACCGTGCCGAAGTGCCGGTTCGACCTCGAAGCCTGCGGCGGGATATTTGTGGATGCCCCGTGCGTGGTGGACGGCAATCTCGTCAGCGGGCGGACCTTCCACGACCACGGGCACTACATGGGGGCCTGGATGAAGTTGCTAAACGAGGCCCGAAAGCAGTCGTCGTTGTAGGACAGGCACATTTGCCCGTCCCGGAAGACATTCGCTCTGCCGTTCGTTACCATTTTCCGTTCGTTCTGGGTTTCGACTGTGGGTTCGGGCGGAAACGCCCCTGCAAGAGGTTTGCCATGGCCCGTAAAGGGGAGCTGTTTGCCGGTCTGTCCGTTGCCATCATCACGCCGTTCCGGGGTGACAAAGTGGACGAGGCTGCGCTGCGAAAACTGGTCGACTGGCACATCGCTCAGGGGACCGATTGCCTCGTCCCGTGCGGCACGACGGGGGAGAGCCCGACGCTCGATCACGCGGAACACGACCGCGTGATCGCCATCACCTGTGAGCAGGCTGCGGGCAAGATCAAGGTCATGGCCGGGACCGGCTCCAACAGCACGAGCGAGGCCGTCCGGCTGACCCAGGCCGCCGAGAAGGCCGGGGCCGATGGAGCCCTCGTCGTCGGGCCGTACTACAACAAGCCCATGGCCGAAGGGTTCTATCGCCACTTCGCCGCCATCGCCCAGGCCAGCTCTCTCCCGATCGTGATCTACAACATCCCCGGTCGCACAGCCAAGAACATCGAAGCCGACACCATCTGCCGCATCGGCGAAATCCCCACGGTGGTCGCCGTCAAGGAGTCGACCGGCTCGATGGACCAAGCCTCGCAGATCCTCGCCGGGAGCCAGTTGTCCGTCCTCTCCGGCGACGACAGCTTGACGCTGCCGCTGCTGGCTCTGGGAGGGAGCGGAGTGGTCTCGGTCGTCGGCAACATCGTTCCGAAGGACGTGAAGGCGATGCTCGCCGCGTGGAAGGCTGGCAACATCGCCGAGGCCCAGAAGTGGCACGGCAAGCTCTTCCCGCTCTGCCGCGACCTGCTGAGCCTCGCCACGAACCCCATCCCGATCAAGGCCGCGATGCAGCGCCTGGGCCGCGACACCGGGGATGTGCGGCTACCGCTGACCGAACTGGCCGAAGCGGATCGTGCCAAGTTGGAGCGGACGCTGAAGGCGTACGGGTTGGTGTAGCAGAATTCGTAAGAATTCTGCCGTCCCCTCTTTTAGCCGCGACGCGAAGGCTCTGCGCAGCAGAGCGACCCCCAAAAAAACCACAGCCGGTTCCCTTCGGAACCGGCTGTGGACAGTGCCCCCAGTAGGAGTCGAACCTACGACCTAATGATTAAGAGTCATTTGCTCTACCAATTGAGCTATAGGGGCATTGGCAGGGAGAGAAATCGTACACGCCAGCAAGCCGGATGGCAAGCAACCACATCGATGGATTCAATTCAGTGTGGTTCGACGCTCCGCGTCGAGACTCACGACGCAGAGCGTCGTGCTACTTTCCCGGAATCTGCATCAGCGTGTAGTACGCATCGTCGTGCAGCAGCGGCTGGCCTTTGGCCGAGCGCACGCCGGTCGAGTGCAGCTCGTGGATGTGGCCCTTTTGCAGGCCGGTGATCTTCAGCTTCACCGACTTCCCATCGGCAGCGACGGTGGCGCTCTCGATGGTCGGTGTCGTCTCGTCGACGACCGGGCTGCCGTAGCTGGCTTGGTAGATGTAGGTGTAGGTGCTGAGCTTGTAGGAGTCGACCTTGCTGGCCGCCTGCGGGTCGACCGGCTCGGTGAAGGTCAGTTCGAAGCCGTCCGGCTGGGCCTTCATTTCGTAGACTTCAAACGGCACCTTGCCGGTCCAGTTGACACGCTCGACGGCGAACGGCAGTGACCCGCGTGAGCCCCAGCCGCGATTGGTGCCGCCGACAAACATAGCCCCCTGGGGAGTCATCTCGATCGGGACGTTGCCGGAACCGAATCCCTTGAGGAAGCTGTAACAGGCCCCTTGGTAGCGGCCGTTGACCTTCTCCAGCGTGCAGCGCATCACGGTGCTGGCCGACTGATCGGCGACGAACATCTGCCCGGCGAAGGGGCCGAACTTGCCCGCTGTGTTGTCATAGGTCACGCCGCTGGCGGAGTTCCCCATCTTGGCGTACGGGAACATCACCACCGGGGGGAGGTACTCGGGAATCTTGTCGGCCTCGATGTGGAACCGGCTGCCGGATACCGGTTCTTGGGGCTTGGGGCCCATCGCCGCTTTGGCTGCCGGTTCGTCATACCACTTGAAGCCGCCGGGGTGGCCGACGAACTTGCCGGGGAGGAGTTGCTTGAGTTCGCAGGTGCCGTTCCACGGGCCCTGGTTGTCGGTGTAGAACACATCGCCGTCCGGGCCGAATCCAATCCCGCCGGGGGAGCGGATGCCGCTGGTGGTCGGGACCATCTTGCCATCGGCATTCACCCGCAGGCACCAGCCGCGATACTTCGCATTGCTGTCGAACGACCCGGTCAGGCACAACACCATCCAGATGTCGCCGTGCTTGTCGAACTTCGAGCCAAAGGCGTATTCATGGTAATCGCCGTTGAGTTCGAATTCGTCGTTGACGACCTCAAACTGGTCGGCCACGCCATCCCTGTCGCGGTCCTTGATCCGCGAGACATCGCAGCGCTGCACGACGTACAGCCATCCCTCGCGCTCGGCCAGTCCGAGGACCTCATGCAGCCCGTGGGCGAAGCGCTGGAACTGGCTGGCCTTGACCTCCTTGGCAAAGGGATCGGTGACCATCCACACCTCGCCCCGGCGAGACGCGACCGCCATCTTGCCATCGGGCATCAGGCAGAACGCTCCTGCTTCCAGCACGACATCCTTCGGCACTTCGCAGCGGGTGATCGGGAAGTAGTCCGCTTCGGTGGGGGAGGGGGGTGGCGGATCGGCAGCCTGCCCGACGTTGGCACAGGCCAGGACTCCGCAAACCCACATTCCCCAGCGAGTGATTCGAGTCATCACAGGTTTCTCTTTCCACCACGGTTCATGACGATCTGCTGATCGGGGGACGGTGTGCCGCCCAGGGACGCCATCCGCCTAGGCTTCTATTTACCGAACCCAGCCTCCGACAGCAAGCGGAGGCAGAGGGGACAGGCTGCCTACTTTTCTACGCACACACTCCGGTCATTCGACTCACCCTCCGGTTTACGTCGGGTACTCACTGTGGATAGACTGAAAAGAGAGGGGCGAAACCACTGGAACATTCAGGATGTTGTCATGCACTTCGAGCGAATCACCCACGATTCAGCGGTCATGGGCGGTAAGCCGTGTATTCGTGGACTCCGAATGACAGTGGGGACGATCCTCGGAATGCTGGCCAGAGGCAAATCACGAGAGCGGATATTGGAAGCCTACCCGTACCTCGAAGATGCGGACATCGAGGCCGCACTCGCGTACGCCGCCAGGCGGCTGGAAGAGCAAGAAGAACCGCTCGTCGTCAGATGAGCGGGGCCATTGTTGTCGATTCCAGATCCCCACTCCTCAACCCTCAACCCTCAACGTTCCCCTCATGGATTTCCTGCAACTCACAGACCGTTCGATCCTCGTGATGGGGGTCGCCAACAAGAAGAGCGTGGCTTGGCACGTCGCCAAGGTCCTCCGCACGGCGGGGGCGGATGTGCTGTATGCGGTCAGGAGCAATGCTCGTTTGGAGACCGTCCAGAAGCTCGTTGGCGACGCCCCGGTCTATGTCTGCGATGTCGAGCGGCAAGCTGACATCGATCGCCTGCGCGACGACATCGGGCGCGACGGCAAACAGTTGGCTGGGTTCGTCCACTCGATCGCCTTCGCGGATTACAGCGCGGGCTGGCAGCCGTTTCATGCGACGCCGCGAGCTGCATTTTTGCAGGCGGTGGACATCTCGTGCTTCTCGCTGATGGCGATGTCGAACGCCCTGCGCGACCTGCTCGATCCGCAGCAGGGGAGCGTGGTGTCGATCTCGATTTCGAACACGCGGATGGCGGCCGAGAACTATGGCTACATGGCCCCGGTCAAGGCGGCGCTGGACTCGGCGGTGTGTTTCCTCGCGAAATCGTTCTCCGAGTTCTCGAATGTGCGGTTTAATGCCGTCTGTCCGGGGCTGCTGAAGACTTCGGCGTCGGCGGGGATTCCGGGGTACGTCGATTCGTACCTGTTCGCGGAGCAGGCGACCCTCCGCAAGCGGGCCGTGCAGACCGAAGAGGTGGCCAACGCCGTCGCCTTCCTGCTCAGCCCCCGCTCCTCCGGCATCAACGCTCAGGGACTGGTGATCGACGCCGGGATGGGGGTCAACTACTTCGACCAGCGTCTAGTGACGCGCAGCATGGGCGGGCCGGGGTAGGGCGTCATCGCTGCGATCACCAGAGCGCGGGGAGCCCACTGAAAGGCTGCCCCTACTCCCGCACCGCCGCTTCCACCTCGCGCATGTACTTGAGGCTCTCCACCGCAATCACCTCCGGACCCGGTGAGTAATCGAACACCTCGACCGAGATCCAGCCGTTGTAGTGGCTGTCGCGGAGGGCGCGGAAGATGGGGTGGTAGTCGGTCTCGCCCATGCCGGGGCCGAGCAGGTTGGTGTCGTTGACGTGGAAGTGCCGCGTGCGGTGCTGGAAGCGGTCGATCAATTCCGGCAGCGGAGTCCGCTCGCCACCGAGCATGGCCTTCACGTCCTGATGCAGTTGGAGTGACGGGTGGTTGACGGCGTGGATGATGGCCAGCGCCTCGGCACAGGTATTGATGAAGTTAGTCTCCTTCGGCGTCAGCGGTTCCAGGCAGAGCGTCACCCCGCGCTGGCCCCAGTGGTCGGCACACTCGCGGAAGATCTCGACAGTGGCGTCGAACCCCTGTTCCCAGGTGACGCCCGGCTGGAGGTTCCGCTGGGCCGGGGAGCCGAAGACCATCACCTCTCCGCCGAGGTCCGCACACAGGTCGCCCAGCTGCTTGAGGTAATCGGCGGTTTTCTGACGAATGTTCTTGTCGGGACTGGTTAAGCAGAGGCCCGCGGTCTGGGCCAGCATCCAGTGGATGCCGATCACCTCGACGCCGAACCTCGCTGCGGTATCGCGCAGCTTCGTGCGCTCGGTCTGAGACAGTTCGCAAGGCCGGGAACCGAGCATAAACGGGGCGACTTCGATTCCTGTGTAACCGGTGCGGGCGATGAATTCGCACTGCTGGTCCCAGTTCCACTCCACAAAAAGTTCGTGGCAGATCGCGTATTTCACAGAAGCGTTCCGGAGAGGGAAAGATGAACAACTGGGTAAGGGGCGTTGGGGTTGCGAGAGATACCGAACATAACGTGGAGGGCCGGTTCTGACGAGTTCGCCCCCCCCGCGGGACAGTTCATGGTCATGCCCCCTCGGCCATCCGGTCGATCCACAAGCACGCAGGGTATCGAACAATCCTTGATCACCGGTCGAACTGCCGGAACGGTTATAGGGACTAGGCCGGGTCGCCGGTTCGAGAATCCCCGCAAGTGTTCGTGAAGGCTCCAGTTGGCTGGAGTGGGCAGACTTTGACGACCGAAGTCTAACCAATAGGCAAAGTGTGCCGGTCCGTTTCTCGATCGTGGACCGGTCGCACCACAACTTCCGAACTCGATTGGGACCACTTGGGGGGATTTGAAGCCATGCGACACATGACTTGGTTATCCGTCTTACTGGCAGCTTTTTCGCTGCTGGGGGGATCGGAATCAGAGGCCGGACTGTTCTGCGGGATGGGCCGCTACCGGCATTGTCCGACCGCCAGTTGCGAGCCGTGCCAGGACTACTGCCAGGCGCGGACCTGTAACAGCGGTTGCTACAAAACGGTGCGTGAGACGGTCTGGTGTACTGAGCAGTACCAGGAATGCTGCACGGTGATGGACACCTGCATCGAAAAGGTGCCGGTCCAGTGCAATCGCACGGTCCACGACACCTGCTGGCGGGATGAGTGTTACACCGTCTGCAAGCCGTGCTACCAGACCTGCTACCGGCAGGTGTGCTACAACGTGCGCAAACCGTGCTATCAGACCTGCTACCGCACGGTCTGCTGCCAGGTTCGAAAGCCGTGTTACCAGACCTGCTATCGCAACGTCTGTTACACGGTCTGCAAGCCGTGCTACCAGACCTGCTACCGCAACATCTGCTACACAGTTCGTAAGCCGTGCTACCAGACGTGCTACCGCAATGTCTGCTGCACCGGCTATCGCACCCAAACCCAGACCACCTACAAGGATGTCTGTCACACCGTCTGTCGTCCGGTCACCGAAACCCGGTGCGAGAACGTTTGCGGCGGCGAGTGGCAGATCGTCAAGGAATGCATCCCCGGTCCGGTCGTCGATCGCTGCGTGAGCGACCCCGGTTCGTTCTGCTTCGACGAAAACAGTTGCTGCTGCGTCTATAAGCCCGGCTGCTGCCACACGGAAAAGGTCCAGTGCCCGCCCCGCGTGTGCTGCAAGAAGGTCTGGGTTCCGAAAAACTACACCCGCCAAGTGTGCTGCACTCGCTGGGTCAGCGAAGTCAAGCACTGCCAGGTTCCCTGCACGACCTGCTGTCGGATTCCCTACAGCTACACCAAGCAGGTGCCCTACACGACCTGCTCGTGGACGTGCGAGACCTGCTCCCGTCAGGTGCCGTACACGACCTGCACCTACACTCGCGAGTGCCGGACCAAGCAAGTGCCTTACACCACCTGCACCTGGACCTGCGAGACCGTTAGCCGTCAGGTGCCGTACACCACGTGCAGCTGGACCTGCCAGCAGTGCGTGAAGCAGGTGCCGTACACGACCTGCACGATGACCCAGCAGGTGTGTACCCGCAAGGTGCCGTACACCACCTGTCGCCAGGTGTGCGAGACCCGCTATGTGACGAAGACCCACTGCGTGCCTCGGCAGATCAGCGTCTGCAAGACCCGCTGCGTGCCAAAGATCGTCTGCCGTCAAGTTCCGGTCGATCCGGGCTGCGATTCGGGCTGCCTGACGGTCAATCCGGGCTGTGCCGCCCCGATGACCGCGGGCTGCGACGGGGGAACCTGTACGAAGTGATGTGAACCCGAACGGAATCGGAAGTGCCTGCGGGGGAGGACATGTGTCCTCCCCCGTTTTTTTGTCGAGGCGATTGTCGCACGACGCTCCGCGAGGTTTTCCAAACGGATGGACGAGGACATTCGTCCTACGAAATGTCTCATGACTCCCCGCGCCAAGTATAATGGCGTGGCGGGGAGGTTATTTTCTCCCGCCTGCCTCAGCGACTGTCGGCGATGTTGTTCCGCGACTTGCATTCCCTCAACGGGAAATCTCGGCCAGCGAGACCAGCCGCATGGGAAGCCAGTCCCCCATGACTACAGACTCCATCGCCGGTCGTGAGCCAGCCGCCTGGGCCACTTCGTACTCCCCGGAGCCGCTCTTCATCAGGCCCGGACCCGATTGTCCGACAATCTGTCCGACATCCTGCCAGGCACAGCCGTTCGTCCGGCAGTAGACATTCCCGTAGGCTGCGACGATGTCGGGGCTGTTCACACCGACGGTCAGATGCCAGCGGTGGTAGCCGAACTCCGGCACGTCGCCTGCGTAGGCACAGGGGTGATCGTCCTGCAGCAGCACCCAGGTGGGATTCGGATGCGAAAGCGTGGGCGACCTGACCCCGTAGAGGTCGACCTTATATTCGGTGTCGGCGGAGAGGGTGAACTGCCAGGAGTCGAACTGATATTCCGCACCATAGGCGACGCCTGTCGCGAGCAAGACCGCGGCCAGCCCGAACCCCCACTGCACCATCGTTCTGGGAAACATGATTGT
>JAYTFV010000449.1:0-2549 GCA_043734065.1 Planctomycetota bacterium | reverse complement strand
TTCGAGGACCGCTGTGTGGAACGGGCGGTTCTGCAGATCATCCGCCCTCTCACGGAATCGCAATACCTCGACAACTCAATGGGCTTCCGCAGTCCGGGCTACTCTCGCGAGCAAGCTCTGGCGACGGCAGAACATTGGGCACTGACCCATAACCACTGGTCATGGATCAGCGAAGACCTCCGAGACGCCTTCGAACACATTCCAACCGGTCGATTGTCGCAGATCCTTCGTCGGATGATTCCCAACGATAGCATCTGCGACCTGATCGACCAGATCGCGTTCAACCCGAACGGTCGGGGAATCCGCCAAGGAGGACCACTGTCACCCGAGTTACTCAATGTCTACCTACATTGGGTACTCGATCGGCAGTGGAAGCAATCCTTCCCGGGAAACCCACTACTCCGGGTGGCCGACGATCTGTTGATTCTGGCGAAACCAGAAGAGACCTTACCCCTCTACCACGCGCTCCAACAAAGTGCGCAGGAGATCGGCATGCCTCTCAAGGGGACAGCCCTGTCATCTATCTGCGATCTGACAAACGGCCAATCTGTCAATTGGCTGGGATACCAGATTCGCAGAGATGGGACAGGACTCAACGCCAGCATCAGTCAACGGTCCTGGGACAAACTCGAGGATCATCTCTATCTGGCATGGGACGAACCGATTCCACCACTTGCGGCAAATGAGACCATCCGAGGATGGACCAGCCAGCAGGGGGCGACTTATCAGGAATCGACCATGACAGAGAACTATCGGGAAATCTCTCGTCTGGCATGTGTACAGGGTTTCCATGAGATCCCGGAACACCGTGAAGTGGCACTGCTCTGGTCTCGGGCATATGACCGAGACTGGGTGCAGGCACGTCAGGATGTCTCTCGTCGGTATCTGTGGGAAGCTGTGTCTGCTGCTGGCTCCGCCAGTCAGCATTCCGAATCAGCGGCACTTTCCTGCCGCGGCAGTGTGGCTCTTGCCACCAGCAGTTCTTCGCAGTCAGCGCCCAGGCGGCGCGAGGTGTCTATTTACTCTGACGGATCGTGCCTGAGCTCCCACGGGGTGGGGGCTTGGGCCTATCTGTCGATCGATCAGGAAACCGGTTTTCCACAACAGAATGGAGGTGCTGATCCACAGACAACCAACAATCGGATGGAGCTCATGGCGGTCATCAAGGGGCTGGCATCACTCTCGGAGTCTTCGCATGTCCACCTGATTCTCGACAGCCAGTATGTCGAGAAGGGGATCAACGAGTGGCTACCGATATGGATCGACCGAGGCTGGCGATCGATCGGCAAGCGGTCACATCGCGTCGCAAATGTCGACCTCTGGCAACGGCTGGTTGATCAACTGGAGCGACACGAAGTCGACTGCCAATGGGTTCGCGGCCACAACGGACATCCTCAGAACGAGTACGTCGATCGCATGGCCAGGGCAATCGCGGAACAATTTCAGCAGCAGCAATCAACAGGACCGCCGCCCGTTTGAGTGCTGAACCATTGCCCCTCATGGAACGGATCATTCGGAGCCGCGACGGGCCGGATCACCGGAGCGGGTGGGGCCAAGGTTCGCCGTACATCCCGATCGCGATGCTGGTGTTCCCTCTCGCTGATGGCGAGGAAAGGTGGGAGCCTGAATCCACGATGCAGGAATCACACCTGTGCGAGCCAATCGTCAGAGGAAGCGAGTGGAAATATGAATTGACGAGATGGACAGACATCTTCACCCACGTGCCGACGCAGAGGCCAGTTTCCGCGTCCGGAGGTGCTGTGTGCTTCCACCCGTTTGCAAAATGTCGGGTGGAATGACTGACGCCCGGTCGCTTGCGGAGAGAATCCGTCTGGACTCGGTTTCATCAGGTTTGCCTACGGATCTTTGCGAATCCGTGCTTCCCCTCGTTCCTGCTGCGATCACATTCAACGTGTCGCGGCAGTCGTCGATGACAGTGCGCGCAGTGATCGCGAACTGGCAACGGCTGAACATACGCAAGGACGGGGCTTAGCTCTTCTTCACGGTCTGCGAAGTCAACGTCTTGACGATCTTTCGAGGCATCCAAGTCTCTTGGCTGGGATCCCCGGTCTAAGGCGTCGGACTGTCCGCCAAACCGACAGCACCTCAAGAAGTGTGGTCCGATTCGTGGTCCGACTTGTGGTCCGATTCAGACGAGTTACCCATGATTCCCCGGCTTGTCACCAAAGAGCCTAAGTGTCCATTCAGAAATGAGTTGTAACTCGTTGTCCATGACGAAAAATGTGTCCAAAACATGACACCCGCCGCCTCCAACTCAAAAGCCACTGGCGAGAAGTCGCAAGTGGCTTTTCTGTTTAATGTTGCGGTGATTCGCCGTCCCAAAAGTGCTGTCCCAACCCCCCTGTTTTGGGCTGTGGTCCGAATGTTGAGCCCGGTTGAAAACGGTGGCGCGGGCCGGGGGAAAATGGCGGCGCGGGGTATGGGGGGAGTGAAAGGCTGGGCTCTGGGTGAGCCTGGGAATGGGATCGACTGGGGGCAGCGGGCGGCTTGAGGGGGACGCCGGGGATTGGTCCCGAATCAGCCGGGTT
>JAYTFV010000448.1:0-3076 GCA_043734065.1 Planctomycetota bacterium | reverse complement strand
GGGGGGCGCACGCCGCCCGGCTCGCCTCTGGAATCTCCGTGTCTACGAGGTTCGGCTGGTCGCTCGATTCCCACTCCGATCCTGGGAAGCCACTCATGCCGCAGCTCCCGCACGCAGCGTCTCTTGGAGCGCCTCGCGCACGCGCTCCACCGGCTCGATCAAATCCGCATCGCCGGGGAACGACTTCGCAATCTCGGTGACCACGTCCAGATCACTCGCAAAGTCCGCATGCAGCCGCAGTTGATGGGCCCCCGCTCGGATCGTCCCCTCTTCGGCCTTCGAGGACTTCGGCAGAATCAGCGCTACCGGCAGCGAGATCACCGACCGCAGAGCCAGCATCTCCGGCTGGTCACACACGATCAGTTGCGGCTTCACCTGCAACCGCTCAAACAGTGTCTTACCAATTAACTCCGCACACACGAACGAGGTCAGCGTCGGTCCGTAGAGGATCTCCTGCGTCCGGTTCGGCTTGACCGGCGTTGTGCATTGAAACTCCAGCGGTCGACCCAGTTGGTTCGTCACCAGCAAGCCACCGACAAAGCCGGTGCCCGCCAGATTGACCACCCCCAGGAATCCCAGCTGCGCTTTGGGAGCCGCCTGTGCCATGAAAACCCCATCCGTAGGTGTGGGAGTGGTCAGTGGTCAGTTTTCAGTGGTCAGTCAGAATCAGCCTGACTGAAAACTGATGACTGAGAACTGACAACTCCTCGTATGACCTCTCCCCGGCCAGCCCTGACCACTGGGAGATCACCGGGAGCATCGGTTCAGACTTAGGCCGGACTTGAAGCGACCAGTGGAGTTCGGGTCGTAGGGAGCGAATGGTGTGGCTGGTACAACTCAGTGCCAGTCCATGGGTTACGCGGGCACGCATCAGGCGTGGACCCGGAAAAGCCCGGCGAATTGCAACGACTGTTCCGGAGTCACTCGATATGTCGAGTGGTGAATCTGGAGAGAGTTTAACGGGGTGAGGGAAGCTTGTGAGGTAACTGCACTCGCCAGAGTGCGGGCTCCCCACGTTCAGGCGAACGCAGCGACATCTTTAATAGGATTGACCGCTACTCCGCATACAGCTTGTGCTGCCGAAGATACATCTCGACCGGGCGCGGGGTGAGGAACCGGATGCTCTGGCCGTGGGCGACTCGCGAGCGGATCTCGCTGGCGGAGACTCCCATGGCGGGCATCTCGACGGTCCGCACAGTGCGACCGGTTTGTTCCAGGAGTGAGTGCAGGCTCGACAGATCGGGCGACTCACCCGCCCGATTCACGGCCACGACCTGCGCGAGTTCCAGAATCCGCGCGGGATCTTTCCAGGTCGCCAACTCGGCAATCGAGTCGGCCCCCATCAGCAGGAACAGCTCGCGCGATGGGTCCGCCGTTCGCAACTGTTCCAACGTCTGCACGGTATAGCTCGGTCCACCGCGCTCCATCTCGATGCGTGAGACCCGGAACTCGGGAAAGCCGGAGACCGCGAACTCGACCATATCAGCCCGCGCTCGCGCAGGTGTCGTGACTCGCCCCAGCTTATGCGGCGGAGTGCCCGCCGGGATGAACCACACCTCGTCAAGTTGCAGTTCCTCGCGACAGCGTTCCGCCAGCAGCAGGTGCCCGTAATGAATCGGGTCGAACGTCCCACCGTAGATTCCCAGTCGCATGCCGTGCCCGCCTTGTATGGTCCAAGTGAGTGTGTCCACGGAATTGTATCGGGTGGCGGGGATGTCACCAGAACCGAGCCGGTTTCAACCCGGCTCGCCTGCGACTTATACCAATCGGCAAACCAACCGGTGTGTCCGCACGTACTCCTCCAACTCATCGCGGCGGAACACGCTTGTCGTCGCCCCCGCGGCGCGGACGCAGCTGGCCCCCATCGCGGCTCCATAGGCTAGGCATTCGATCGGCGAGACGGACTTTAACAGGCCAGACACGTATCCGGCGACGAAGGCATCGCCGCCTCCGGTGCCGTCGACTTGCTCGACCGGAAAGGCCGCGGCCTCCCACATCTGGTGGCCATCGAACAGGATCGATCCCTGTGAACCGCGCGTCACGATCACCGTCTTCGCCCCGGCTGCGGAGAACCGGCGGGCTTGCTCCCGAGGGTCGTCGATGCCGAGGATCAGTCGGCCTTCGTCCTGATTCGGGAGGAACAGATCGGTCTCTGGCAGCACCTCTTGCAGCATCTCCCACGCCGGACCCGTGTCGCTAATCACCACATCCAGAACGGTCGTCACTCCCACTTCGCGGGCGATGCGAAACGTCTTCCGCACATTCGCCCCCGCCAGCTTCGGGTTCAGACCGAATCCGCCGACGCACAGAATTCGGCAGTCTCGCAGCACCTCGCGGGTCAGCGACTCTCCAGTGAATTCGGCGTTGGCCCCCACCGCGTGAATGAACCGGCGGTCTTCCCCCTGGACATTCACGATGAGGGTCGAAGCGGTCTGGGCGGAGGCCGTTGTTTCGAGATGATCGCAGTGGACCCGCTCCCGCTGGAATGAGTCTCGCACGAATTGTCCCAGCCAGTCGTCGCCGATTCGAGCTGCGATCCCGACTCGCAGATCGAGTTTGGCGACATCGACCGCGACGTTGGCCGCGCTGCCGCCGATCGTGAGCTCGATGCGGGGAGTGGTGACGATCCCCCCCGAGGCAGGCATGGCTGCGATCGGAGCGCCGACGAAATCCGCCACCACCAGCCCGGCACACAGGACATCGAACTTTGGATCAGGCAGCGGCATTTCAGTCCTTGTCTTCCAGAGCAGCAGGGGACCACGAGTCGGACGGCTCTGACCAGCCCGCGATCGACATCCTCGTCCGTCGAGTCTGAACCATGCTATCTGAAACTCAGGCGCGCTCGATCATGACACGCTCTCTGGAAATCTCAATCGACCCCTGGTTGACTCTGTTGACTTTGTGGAAGGGGATCCCCTGAGACTCGCGTAGGAGTCCAGCCTTTTCGGCGGTGTTCTCGACTGGAAAGGGGATTGCTGCGAGGGAGGGCGAAGCTCGCGGGAGGGCGAAGCTCCTGCTGAGCCGCGTGCCAGGGGACACGTCGACTCGCGATGAGCGGCTCAGCAGGAGCTTCGCC
>JAYTFV010000447.1:0-4328 GCA_043734065.1 Planctomycetota bacterium | reverse complement strand
GGCATCATCTGTGGAGATGATCCGCAACCGCAGCCTCCCATCGGCAGCCCCATCGTGCCATCGAACATGCCTGGCCCGGACATGCGAATCCGCGTCCGTGAACTGTAAACCCAGTGTCGATTTCGATGTGTTCTGTGCTGTTGAGGGCCACACGTTGGGGCACCGCACGCGGGGGCACCCCAGGCTGAGCCTCCGAACATCGGAGCGCCCATCATCGGAGCGGAGGTGCCGCACGAGTTGCAACCGGCGGTCGGCCACTGGGCCTGGACTGGAGTGGGGAGGAGTCCTCCGACGACGATCAATCCTGCACCGACACGATGAATGAGATTCATAATCTGGCGTCCCGTCTTGTGCCTCGTTGTCGTCTCCATCGGCAGGTTCTGCCGATCGGTGATGCCTGATCACCCGTGACATCGCGGGATATCGGCCCGCGAAGGTACTCAGTTCACTCGAAGCGCGGGCCGGGTCGGGCGGGCGAGCGGAATTCCGCCAAGGGTGCGGGTTATCCGTTTATGCGGACCGTAGCCACCTTCGCCAGAAGGTGGGCGACCGGAACCCGCGTTGGAACACGGGGGAAGACTTCCAAAGTCTCGGAAGACTTCGGAAGTCTGCGGGCACCAAGCACGTCGAGACCATCCGGCCACCTTCGGCGAAGGCACCTACGGCCAGATGAGCGATCTCACTAGATCACGCGGCGCGGCGCATCGGCACTGTCGTCCGACCCGTCTCGACGCCGAACGCTTTGGCCACAGCCCCAATCACGCGCTGCTGCCGGGCCTCGCCCAGTTCGGCGTAGATCGGCAGCGCGAGGATCTCGCGGCTGGCCCGTTCGGCTTCCGGAAACTGCCCCAGTTGGTACCCCAGCGACTGGAAGCAGGTCTGCAAGTGCAGCGGGGCCGGGTAATACACCGCATGGCCGATTTGCGAGGTCTTGAGCTGGTCCATCAGCTTGGCCCGCTGGCCATCGTGGACGCGCACACAATACTGGTTGTAGACGTGATGGTTCTGCGGCAGCGTGACTGGCGTGGTGATCTGGCCCTGCAACCCGAGGCTGGCGAACGCCTGGTCATAGCGAGCAGCATTGGCCCGGCGGCCTTCCGTCCATTCGTCGAGCTTGCGGAGCTTCACCCGCAGCACAGCCGCTTGCAGAGCATCCAAGCGGCTGTTGAACCCGACTTCCACATGTTCATAGCGGCCCGCATCCCCATGCACTCGCAGGCGACGCAGCCGGGTGTTGAGGTCCGGATCATCGGTCGACAGCATCCCGCCATCGCCCGCTCCCCCGAGGTTCTTCGTCGGGAAGAAGCTGAAGCAGGCGATCGTCCCCAGCACGCCGGTGCAGCGGTTGTCGTACTTGGCTCCGATGGCCTGGGCCGAGTCCTCAATGATCGACAGGCCATGCTGCACGGCGGTCCGCCACAGCGGCTTCATGTCGGCACACTGGCCATACAGGTGGACCGGCATGATCGCCTTCGTCCGGCTGGTGACAGCCGCGGCGACGGCTTCGGGGTTGAGGTTGTAGGTGGCGGGGTCGATGTCGACGAAGACCGGCTTGGCTCCGACGCGGACGATCGAACTGGCGGTGGCAAAGAAGGTGAACGGCGTGGTGATGACCTCATCCCCGGGACCGATGTCGAGAGCCATCAGGGCCAGCACGAGAGCATCCGTCCCCGAGGCACAGCCGATGCCAAATCGCGCATCGCAGTGGTTGGCGATCTCTTCTTCGAGGGAGGCGACCTCACTGCCGAGGATGAACGCCTGCTTGGTGAAGACCCGCTCGACGGCCTCCAGAACTTCCTCGCGTTGCGTTTCGAATTGCTCCACGAGATCGATCAACGGGACCGGGGCATTCTCCGGGGAGACCATCGACAGAATTGTCTGCGACATGCTGCGACTCCATTCGCGACTCACGCGGTCCATCAATGGGAAACCCCGCCCGGCTCCGCCCGACAGGTCTCCTGGAACTGGGGACCATACGGGCGGGGGTTGGAAAGTGTCAAGAGGGGGAACGGGAGGCGGGCGGCCTGCGGCAACAGTTGCCGCAATGTTGTACAAGGCTCCGCGTCGTCATTCACGACCCGGAGAGGCTGTGATGATTTCGAAACCAAGCTTGGCGAAGGCGCGAGAGGGCGACAACGGCGAGAGGGCCACAGCATCGGAGACGGTACCTCCTTCGCCCACTTCGGCCCCCCCATCCGCTCACCGCCTCTCTCCTCAAGGAGTCCCCCCATGCCCCCCGACTCAGCCCGACAGCAGCAAACCGCCAATTTCGAAATACTCGCCCACCAAACACCGGCCCCGGCACGATCTCCCGAAAAACTCAACACTCCGCGCTGAAGCCGACAGCCTGACATCGAATGGCATGGTCCACGGCATGAGGCCCGTGATTCGCCCACCTCATCCCGACTCGTCCGAGGCCGAGGATTCGTACACAGATTTCGCAGATGACCACAGATTCCGAAGGGCGGCGTGCGACCGATCGCGGGGGGCGGGCACCGCCGCAGCCAGTGTCTCATCTGTGGAAATCTGAGCGATCTGTGTACCCCCTGATTGTTCTGCGGTCGAGGATCGCTCGCGGTGCGCAGCGGAGAGAGTCTGGAACACTCCGGAAAGGCTGTCGGCTTCAGCGCGGACTGTCAAAAACTCACCACCTCGGAGCGTCGTGTGGCATTGCCATTTGCCATCCTCCCCCCCTTCCGCGACACTCTCCACGGACAGGCGGCACCAGGGCCGACTGCCGTTCCGATCACAGTTGAGCCTCCATGAATTTCGCCGTGATTGCGGACGACGCTTCGTTCTCCCGACTATCGAGCATGGTCTCGCAGTGGCAGGGAGAACTGGTGGCCGTGGGGGGGGCGATCGGTCGCGAGCGGATTCCGCCGGGCGTTCGCGTCTGGGGGGATCTGAGATTAGAGACACCCGAGGGAGTCGAGGTCGTCCTGGCTTCCGGCGCAGAGTCCTCGATTCCGTCCGTGACGCCCACGCTCGTGCGACGAGGGCTGGCCGTCTGGCTCATCCCGGAAGCGGTCCTCGGTTCGGAATTTGTGTACGCCCAAATCCCGCTCGATGAAGAGTTCCCCGACCAGCTATGGGCGGTGTGGCCGCTGAGGCAAACCCCTGCCGTCGTCAAACTCAAACGCCAACTCGCCACCGGCGATCTGGGAGCGGTGCTGCACTTGCAGATGGAGCGGACCAACTCCGGCGGTGCGTCGTTCGCTCCAGCCACTGCGGAGGCCGCCTGGCTGCACGATGCGGACCTGCTGCGGTCTCTGGCGGGAGGGGACTATCGCCGGGTGACGGCGATCCATTCGGGACTCTCCGCCCAGGGAATCTCCACGGCTTCGGTCGGCTTGAGTGGCGAAGGGGTGCCGGATGCCATGTGGGCCTTTCGAGGTGGGGCAGCTTCCCGGGCGGAACTGACCGTGACGACCGAGCGCGGGGCCTCAGTGCTGCTGTGGGAAGGAGACTCGGCCCCGACGCTCACGATCAATTGCCACCCGGTGGAGTTACCGTCCCTTGTCGGGAGGGCGAGGCTCCTGCCGAGCCGCGAGCCAGGGACGGCATCTACTTCCGGTAACTCCGAGAGTGTCGTCTTTCGCTCCGCGAAAGAACGGCCTTTCACGGAGCGAAAGGCGACAATACTGGAGGAGCAATTCCCGGACGGAGTCACCCCCTGGAGCGAAGCCGTGCGGGCCTTCGATCTGCTCGACGCCGCGCGGCGGTCCCTCGTCCGGCGGCGGACCGTCGAACTCCAATTCGAGTCGACCTCCGAACGCAGCCAGTTCAAGACCCACATGACGACGGTCGGCTGCGGGTTGCTGCTGTACACGATGTTCGGCCTGATCGCCTTGCTGTTCGTCGGACGGATGTTCGACCCGCGCGACACGCAGCAGAAGCAATCGGAGGTGGCCGGGTTTGTGCTGACCGAGGAGGCTTTCACTGAGGTATTTGACGCAGAAGAGTTTCACCAACTGACTCCGCAGGGCCAGGAGACGCTGACCGGAATCATTGAGAACTACCAGCGCCGGTCGGCCACGATTCTGATCGAAGGCGAACCACAGCCAGCGCATTCCCTGGGCAATCAGCGCCGCACGTTCGTCATCCGCGAACTGACCGCTGCCCAGCTGAAGGACTTGGAGGTCCGCACCCTCGTACGACCGCTGCGGGGCATCTGGTTCAAACGCGGGATGATCGCGGGCTGGCTGGTGCTGTTCCTCCCGCTGGGGATTTTTCTGGCAATCCAGCTGTTGATCGGCGTCACGCCCCGAGTGACTCGCTCCTCTGAGTTGGAGTCCAGGCTTTAGCCTGCTCCGGAGCAGGCTAAAGCC
>JAYTFV010000446.1:0-6306 GCA_043734065.1 Planctomycetota bacterium | reverse complement strand
AATTTGTCCAGACGGGTAATCTCGAACACCTCGAAAATCTGCGGGCTGATGTTGCAGAGGATCAGGGTGCCTCCAGCGTCTTTTACCTTCTTGTTCATGGTGATGAGCTTGCCGAGCGCGGCACTGGACAGGTACTCGACATTCGAGAAGTCGAGGACGATCTTCTTACGCTTGTCCTGGTCCACCAGTCCAAACAACTGGGTTCCGATCAACTGGATGTTGTTTTCATCCAGGATCTTCTTGTCCACAAATCGAGCGACGGTGACATCGCCGACCTCTTCAATGTCCAAGCGACGCTGACCGGCTGGGGCCGCCATGATGGAAATCCCGAAAGAATCGTGTCTGACGAAAGACTGAAATCGATCGCCCTGGAACGGAGAACAGGGAGCATGGGCGAAGGCCCAACTCCCCAGTGAACTACCGTGTACGATCTTCACACCTGTCGGATCGGCTGTCAACCCAGAATCGGAGGAGTTGAGATGCCGGGCCGCAGTCTCAGGTTGGCCAGGTGAAACGGGCGGAGACTGGGGGGACTGGAATGACGAACGGCAGAGAGTTCTGTTGCGCTCTCCTTCTCGCCTGCATGTAAACTGGGCGCGAGCCGACCGCCACGCCAGTCCGCTCCCGCGAACACAACCCACCGCGCTAAAATCGTCGTTTCATCAGGCCAGGCTCCGAGAGCGATCCCACTGAACATCGCGGTTCCCGGCGGACAGCAGAATTCAACGCGAAGGCGCCAGGACGCAAAGGGGGAAAGCTGGCATCTCGGACCGAACTGAAACCTCAATAAGGACATGGTCCAAAATAACATCCCGATATGAACAGAAGGATTTGAACAGAAGGACGCAAAGGCAGCAAAGAAACTTCGAATGGAACCCTTTGCGACCTTGGCGTCCTTCTGTTCAAATCAAATCGGGAAGTTGTTTCGGACCAGTTTCTAAGTGAAGCTCGCAAACATTCTGGGTGTGAGTCGTACGAATCGCCAACAGACAGCGATTTCGGAGAAATCGCCAACAATCCAGACGCATACAGGGCGAGGACAGGATCCCATGGAAGGAGGAGATTCGCACCCGGACCCAAAGCACCCATGCCACCCATAAATGCCACGATATCCATTTGACTCATTTTAACATTGGAATATCCGGTACAACCGACAATCTTTGCCTAATCGGTCTTTTTCGTCCAAGTGGATCGTTTTGCCTGACCGATACAGGGATGACGGCGCTTCCCGGCGCATTGGCGCGGGGATCCTGTGGTCTGGTCACTCCAGACACAGGAGCAACCGCAGCTCCCCTTGGAAGGAACGGCAACGATGCCTCGGCGGCTCACACTCAGCCTCTTGATCGCCTGGCTCGCCTGGATCCCCATGGTTTCGGCTCAAGGGCCGGGACCGCAGGGTTCCCCAGGGCCGGGAAACTACGGAATGGCCCCTTGTGGTCCGTATCCCGGAGGGGCTGGCCCCTGCTCCGATTACCGGCAGGTGCCGTTGCTCAATCAGCAATTTGGCCACGGAACGCCGGGCTTGGACGATGAGTACGACACGCCCCTCGATCTGGGGATCAAAGAGGTACTCCATCAGACCTGGTTTCGCACCGATTACCTGTGGATGAACTACCGAGATCCCAATTCGCGGTTTATCGGGGCCGTGCCCCTGGTCGTACCGCCCGCCACGTTCGATCCCACGGTGACCTTTCCCGCTTTGGACCGGGTGGCTGGAATCCGGCCGAATCAGGACGGGGAACTGGTCTCTCTGCAAAGAGCCACCAGCCGGGATAACAACGGCCTGCGGTTGACGATGGGCATTCCAACCCGGATGTTCACGTGGGAGGCCAGTGGTTTCGCCATGGGGCAGTCCGTGAGCAATCTTCAATTCGCTCCCTTCCAAGATCCGAACTCGCTCACGGGGGATGTCGTCTATCCGGCGATCCCGCTGACTCGCAATGGACAGCCGTCCCGTTTCGATTACGTCCTGTTCGATGAAGGGATGAATATCAAGGTGAAGTCGAACCTTCAGGGGACCGACACCCGGTTCGTCTTCGCCGCGCTGAACCCGAACGTGGGGATCGAAGTGGCCCCGTTGATCGGATTCAATTACCTCCATTACTCGAATGAACTGTCGATCACCGGCGGCGACTCCGGCACCGCGACCTTTCACCGCATCGACTCACGGTCCAACAATCAAATCTTCGGCCCCGAGATCGGACTCCGACTGCAGACGCGGAGCAAGTGGGTGACGCTGGGCTTTGAACCGAAGTTCACCTTCGGCGTGAATCGCATGGCGAATCAGCTCGCGACTTCACAAATCTTTACCGCAGCGGTCGACCCCATCACCCTGGCCCCGCTGGAACCCGATCAGTCCCGGAGAGACGCCTTCACCCGGTTCACCCCGGTCATTGAACTCGACACGTTCGCTCGCATCCGCTTGGCGGAGAACCTCAACTTCTCGATTGGCTACCAGTTCATGGCCATGTCCAACATCTCGATGTCGAATCAGAACATTGTCTGGGACTCGTCTTCGACTCTGACCAATCCACCCCGGATCGGGCTGGCCCGGAATCGGCAAACCTTCTGGATGAACGGCATCAACGTCGGGTTGCAATGGCAGTTCTAGTTCGACCGTGAGAGTTCAGGCTTGAGCCTGCCCCGGAGCAGCCTAAAGGCTGGACTCCAACAGGCACTCCCGAATCACTTGCAGTACGCGTTGTGCGGCCTCGGATTGACGGGCCACACGCCTGGTGATGTCAGCGCGGTCGAGCGGGGCGGGTGTCTGTAATTGCACACGCTGGCAACGGGCGACCACCGGCGGCGATCCTGGCGGGGTTCGCTCGGCCCAGCCAATATAGACCACCCCGTCCAGGCCCGCCAGTGCCCCCGGTCCCAGATGACCGGTGATCGAGACCGAGACCGACGCCTCGGGCGTGCTGGCCAGCACCCCTTCGGCCATGCAGAGGGCGGTCTCCTCGCACACGTCCCCTCGATGCGGGTCGTTCAGAAGCTCTTCCGAAACGCCCAGCCAGGCCGACTTCGTCTCATTCCGATAGACCACAGCCGACCCGCACAGCCAGTTCGAAGCCCCCGGAATCCCCGCCAACGTCGCCGAGACCAGACCCGCCGTGCAGCTCTCGGCACAGACGATTCGCCGGTGGGTTTGCTCCAGCAACGAGAGGATGTCTCGGGCCGTCGCCAGCAGTTGAACAGGGGGCATGAACGCGACTCCAGTTGTGTCGAGTGTGTGAGGTAGCTGCATTCGCCAGAATGCGGTCTCTCGGCGTGGGGTTGAGGCCTGCCCTCGGGCGGGCGAAGCTCCTGCTGAGCCGCGAGCCCGGGGAGACATCAACCCGCGGCAGCGGCACGGAAGGAGCCTCGCCCTCCCGAGGGAGAGTGCGGGCTCCCCCGCGTTCTGGCGAACGCAGCGACGCATGCGCCCCGTCACTCAACTCTGACAGCGGATGCAGTCCTCGCCATCCAACGAACAGCTGTTGGACAACTCATCGTTAATCAGGTCAACCATCTGCCGCAGGCGGGCCAGCGCGCGGCGGTTGAACTCGAATGCAATGCGCGGCAGATCGGCCAGGTGCGGCTCGTCGGCCTCGAAGGGGTGGGCGGGCACGGACTCAATCGCCCCCGTCACGATGATGTCGCGAAATTCGATGTTCAGCCGCGCGAGAAACTCGGGCGAAGGAGCCTGATGCAGACGCAGGTACAGCTTCTCCTTCACATACCGCATGCTGTTGTACACCGTGTAGAAGCCGATCACCTCGTCGAACGCTTCCTCCACGCTGCTCGTCACCTTGATGAGACACAAGTCTTCCGGAGAGATGAGTCCCGTCGCGTGCAGGTGCTTCTGCATGTACACGATCAGGTCGGCAAAGTAGCTGTCGCCGAGGGCATCCACGGCCACGATCGGCATCAGGTCGCGCTTGCCGGTCTGGATCAGCGTGATCGTTTCGAAGAGTTCGTCCAGCGTGCCAAACCCGCCGGGAAACAGCACGACGGCATGCACCTCCTTGACGAAGAGCAGCTTGCGAGTGAAGAAGTATTTGAGATGCACCAGCTTCTTGTCGTCGTTGATGATCCGGTTGGCCTCCTGCTCGAAGGGGAGCATGATGTTGAGGCCCATTGATTTCTCGCGACCGGCTCCGACGTGCGCGGCCTCCATGATGCCGCCGCCCGCTCCGGTGACGACATACCACCCGGCTTCGGCCATCTCGCGTCCGAACTCGATCGCCTGTTGATACGACGGGTGATCCGGGTGCATCCGCGCGGAGCCGAAGACCGTGACCTTCCGCATGCGGCGATAGGGCGTGAACATCTTGAAGGCATACCGCAGCTCCTTGAGCGCCCGAGACAGAATCCGCACATCGCCGGGCTCGCACTTATCCCGTTCCAGCTTGTCGACGGTCTCCCGCATCTCGTCCAGCATCTGAGCGGTGCGGGCCGCTTCGGGAATGGAGGATTCGGTGGGGAGTGGCGTTCCCTCGGAGGCTTGAGGCCGGCTGATACGCTGCTTGGACATGGGGAGGACTTCTGAAGTTCAGAATGGCATGGAGTGCGCAGGACTGGGAGAGAAGTCTAGGTCGAGCGTCCGGGAAGTCCAAGAACAGTTCCGGAGAGTCACCTTTCGCTCCGCGACAGGACGTTCTTTCGCGGAGCGAAAGACGACACACGGTGAGCCGGTAGGGTGCATTCGTCAATTGGCGGTCCCCTGACCAGTAACCCGACGCGTCAGCGAGGGCCGAGCGCAGCGAGGGGTGCCGCCCCAGGGCGTTAACACCGGGGCTGCCTCCGGGCTCCCGGAGAGCATCGAAAGCTCGACTCCCAGCGGCAGCTCCGGAGACTCCAGACTGATGTCGAACGCTTCTGGGTGGTCGCCCTCGCTCGCGCGTCGGGTTGCTGAGGCGGGTATTACCAATGGGCGAATACACCCGCCGATCGGCGGCAGCCTGCGGACTCTGGCGTCCGTTGACCTCACTCGCCAGAATCACGAACCCGCTGGTTCTCACAACGCCACCTCTCTCCACATCACACCGTGCAGGTATCGCCGATGTCGTCTCACTCTGAAACCGTGGAAGCCCTCCGCTGGAAGAAGTTCCCGGTCCTCAATGACGGGTTTGTCTGCCTCGTCGATCGGATGGGTGACGATGCCGCCGTCGTGCAGGCGGCCCGCGTCAGCTACGGTGAAGGCACCCGGCATGTCTCCGACGACCGCACGCTCATTCGTTACCTGATGCGGCATCGGCACACGACCCCGCTCGAAATGGCGGAGATCAAGCTGTTGGTTCGCGTGCCGATGGACTGCTGGCGGCAGTGGATTCGGCACCGCACAGCCAGCGTCAACGAGTACAGCACTCGCTACTCGGTGGCGATCGATTCGCTGCAAACGACTCTGCCTGAGGAGTGGCGGACCCAGGCCACCACCAATCGGCAGGGGAGCGAAGGCTTTCTGTCAGTCGAGATGGGCCAGAAGCTGACTGAGTCCGAGGCCGAGTTCCAGAAGTCCGCCGAACGCCTGTACCGCGAACGGCTGGAGGTCGGCGTCGCTCGTGAGCAGGCCCGCAAAGACCTGCCGCTGTGCAGCTACACCGAAGCCTACTGGAAGATCGACCTGCACAATTTGTTGCACTTCCTGGCGCTGCGAATGGACTCGCACGCCCAGCTCGAAATTCGCCAGTACGCGACCACCATCGGCGAGCAAATCGTGGCGAAGCTCTTCCCGATCGTATGGGAGGCGTTCATCGATTACCGCCGCGATGCGCTGTCCCTGTCGCGGTTGGAGTCGGGGGTGATTCAGCGTCTGACCCAATTGGCCGCCTCACGCGGAGTGAGCTTACCCGCGAGTGAGGAGCTGTTCCTGGAGGCCCAGGACGAGCAGTGGCGTCCGCTCCAGCGCTCGCGCGAACGGGACGAGTGCCGCGAGAAACTGGCCGACCTCGGACTGGTCAAGCGGGCGTGAGTGTCGGCGATTTCTCCGAAATCGCCGGTCTGACGCCCCGTCTGGCAGTTCGACAGCGAGCGGGGGACGTAAGTCCCCCGTGCCCGAGCGGCGTTCTCTCATTAAACCGGGTTCGGTGAGCGGAATCGCATCGCCCAACACGTTGGACTTACGTCCAACGCTCGCTATCGAACTGCCAGTCGCGTCAGGCCCCGGACTTCTTCGATAACCGCCGAAGTCCAGGGGCTGACGCCGCCCGACTCACCTGTTGTTGTGTTGCGGGCGGTATGCCCTCCTGAGACCGGCCTCTCACGTTCACACACTCAACTGTGATGAAGACGCCGTTTCATCAGGCCAGCCTCCCCCTCTCCCCC
>JAYTFV010000445.1:0-2695 GCA_043734065.1 Planctomycetota bacterium | reverse complement strand
GTGAGGCTGTTTTGAACCACTGCACGCCTCATTCACCGAAATTCATAGTCAGGTCTTGGGCAATTGCGCCACTGTGGCTGAACAAGACGGCGGTCTGCTTAAGCGAAAAAATGGTGCGGACCACGTCGGGCGCCCCAGGCTCCGCCAGATCGTTTTCTGGTCACTCGGAAGGGGTATTTTCAGGCAGGGTTCCGAAGTGCAATTCTCGCCTGGGCATTCGTTGAGATTGTGATCTTGTGGGCGGCGATTGCGGTGACGCTTCGAGAGTTTTCCCAGCGTTCCAAGCTCGCCGGGTGGCTGCTCGTTCCAGACGTGGCATGGGTGAGCTTCGCTACGACGCTCCACGTTGCAATCTGGCAACTGAACTCAGCAAACTTGTCCAGCCTCTCCAATCGCTGGCTTTCGTTTCCCCACAGAACCGCTCTCGCTGGGGGTCGCGCCCAGAACTTGCAGCGGATTGGGGCGCGAGAAAATCTCAGAAAAGCAAACGTCCGAACCCGTCTGGGCTTGATATCTCCCAGCGTCGAGGTGAATACTGATGGACACTGAGGGCGTACAACTTCCCTCCGTTGCGGCTACAGGCCGCATGTTTTGAGGATGTCTCGGCTCATTGAACAGCGAACCGGGGCCTCAATGCACACCACTGCGGAACCCGACAAGCCTCTGCAACCCGACTGCTGACGCGAACGCCCGCTGGGCACGCTCTTCGGGATGGCTTGTTGATCCGCAGCGTTCACACACTCGGTCGGACCGCAACGTACCTGGAATCGGGAGAGTGCGCCCGGCTGCCGACGCCGAGTTCCGCTTCTGTCTCCATCAGGTCGCGCTGATCCGCCCTGTTGACTCGATGGACATGGCGTCCGACAAGATTGTCGGTTCCTATTTACCACGACGAAGAGACATGTCTGAATCCACGGCACATCCTGAACTCCGCATCCTAGGGCCTGTCACGATCACAGTTGGTGTGGGGGTGGCAATTGTTAGACCAGCCTGCGAAGACCTGCTGCGACCGCTGCTCTCTTACCGGGAACTCGACTTTTGTCGTGATCCCCGTGGTCATGTGCAGCGTTTCGATGTCACGAAGTATGTCTGCTCACTCGAGGGCGATGGCCTGATGATCACCAACGGCTGCATCCCACGTGTGGTCCGGCACCTTGTCAAGGAGGGATATGAAGTCCGAGTGAATGATCGTCGAATTCACACAGACTCTCGGTCCCAGGTCGATGACAGCTATATCGAACGGGCCGAAGCGATTGTTCCGGGATTGGCAGCCGCACTCGCTTCACACCGTGAGGGCATCATCGAAGTTGGCAGTGGCCACCGGAAGTCCGATCTTCTGGGGACCATGTGCCAGTTGTTCCACGCAGCAAACATCTTTATTGCATGTAAGACGATCGATTCCACGCAGAAGATTGCCGCAGAACTCGGGCCATTTCTCGGTGGCGAGGTGGAAGCGGTCCACGGCTGGAACTGGTCATCATCGCGCCGAGTGGTGTGTGGCACGTTTGGCAGTCTGGATCGCGGTAATCCATCTGATTGGCAGATTCTGATCTTTACTGACGCCTTCGAAGGAATTCAGAAGGCGGGCCAATTTGCCCGTCCCCAGTATTGCAGCCAACGGGCGTATGCCCTGGTTGATCCAGCAAGACTGCGATCCTCACGCGACGAACTGTTGTTTGAAATCCTCGCGGGCCCGGTATTCTACTGCGACCCGCGGTCTCAGCGACGACCTGCGACAGAGTTTCTGGCGGCATTCGCAACTCATACTTCTGGCGAACTCCAAGTGTTGGAGAGCGCTCGCGACCGACAAGTCCGCCTGTGGGATGACTCACGTCGGAATCAGGCCGTTGCCGATGTCGCCCGCGCTCTCTCTTGCGGTGATGAGCCATCACTCTGGGCACACGATTTGTTTCTTCAAGACGACCAGAGTCTGTCGTCTCTCGGTCCGCAGCCAGGAGTCATCGTGATGGTCGACTCCATCGAGCATGGAGAACGGCTCTGTCGATTGTTGCCGGGGTGGCACTTCTTCCATGGACGGCCAAACCACAACACAGCGACCACCAGCGGAATATTGGCGCAACCATGGGGGATTCCCCCAAACTCCGTTGTCACCGCTGTGGCTGCGAATTCGCAGCATAGCTTTCACTGCCGAATACTTGTCTGGGCCAGTGCCGGGAGCGTACCATTCATCCCCACCATATTCGGGCGTTCCCCGCGGTCGCATCTCCTGATCGACTTCTGGGATGACGGCAATCGCCATCTGGCAGCAGACACGCAGCAGCGGCTCAATGTCTACCGGTCGATCGGCTGCCGAGTCCTTGGTGGCAATCTCGACCACCGGGAGCGAGTGCTCGCCCAAGAGAGCGAATCCGGTCATCCGCATCGTCAACAAAACACCTCGCGCCGACGTGGTCGGTCGCAACGTCCTTCGGTTTGATCCTCAAAGTGAAACGGAGAGTGCCGCATGTACAATCGGCCCGTCCGGCGAAGGGCCTTAATTGGGCTCGCCGGCGCTCATGCCCGCCAGATGCCAGCAGACCGCCATTGCGGTTCTGCCGGAGAGTTCCTGCGCCGACATGAACGAGAAGCCAAGCAGGCAGCACGCGGCAGCCGACGCGAACGAGAAGTGTTCGCCCGTCAGCTGCTGAGCCGAGCTGGAGACACCCGAAACGTCATATTGGCCATCGAGCATTGC
>JAYTFV010000444.1:0-8223 GCA_043734065.1 Planctomycetota bacterium | reverse complement strand
ACCTCGACGCGCTGATCTATTCAGTGCTAACCGATGCCGTCCCCGACGCGGTGGCGGCCAAGGGCGAGGCCAACACCGCCGAGATGCGACGGTTCCTGTACCGCGATCGCACCAAGCTCACGCTCTACGGGATGGCGCTGTTCGGTCTGGCTCTGCACTCCCAGAACGAAGTCGAACAGCGGGACATGCTCATCCGCAACATCGACCAGTTCCTCGTCACCGACAACGAAAACCAGACGACGTACATCAACCTGCCCGATCGGTCTTCGTACTCCTGGTACTGGTACGGCGACACGATCGAGGCCAACGCGAGCTTCCTGAAGCTCATCACGCGGGTCAATGCACAAGACCCGCGAGCCAGCGGGTTGGTCAAGTACCTGCTCAACAACCGCAAGAACGCCAGCTACTGGAACAGCACCCGCGATACCGCGCTGTGCATCGAAGCGCTGGCCGAGTACCTCGTGGCCAGCGGCGAGAGCCAGCCGAACCTCTCCGTCGAGGTCTGGATCGATGGCGAGAAGAAGCAGACCGTCGAGATCACTCCAGAAAACCTGTTCAGCTTCAATAACAAGCTGGTCCTCGAAGGGGAGGCTGTCACGACCGGCAAGCATGTCGTCGAACTGAAGAAGGTCGCCACGAAGCCGGGGTCGGCCAGCCCGCTGTATTTCAATGCCTACCTGACCAACTTCACGCTGGAAGATCACATCACCGCGACCGGTCTGGAAGTGAAAGTGAACCGCAAGTTCTACAAGCTGACGCAGAAGAAGGACGCGACCGCGACAGTGCAGGGGGCGCGCGGCCAGGCGATCGACCAGAAGGTGCTCAAGTACGACCGGACCGAGCTGGCGAACCTCGCAGAGGTCCAGAGCGGCGACCTGCTGGAGGTGGAACTGGAGATCGACTCGAAGAACACGTACGAGTACCTGCTCTTCGAAGACCTCAAGGCGTCCGGCACCGAACCGGTCGACGTGCGCAGCGGGTACATCCCGAGCGCCTTCGGAGCGTACGTCGAGTTTCGCGACGAGCGGGTGGCGTTCTTCGTTCGCGAACTGACCCGTGGCAAGCACAGCATGAGCTACCGCATCCGCGCCGAGATCCCCGGCCAGTTCAGCGCGCTGCCCACGCGGGCCAGCGCGATGTACGCCCCGGAGATCAAGGCCAACTCGGACGAAATGCAGCTCAAGATTCGCGACATGGATTGAGCGTGCCACATACTGGTGGACCACCCACTTGAAGAGGAGGGGTAGCTGCGTTCGCCAGAACACGGGGAGCCCGCACTCTGGCGAATGCAGCAACCTCACCAGTTGAATTGGTGGACCAGCAGTCTGGGACGCCCCCCCCTCCCGAGGGATCTGCCAGAGCATGATCCTTTCCGGAATCTCACGTTCTGATCCCGCGCTCACGGAGCAAGGCGTTCAGCCACTCGGCGTCTGCGGGCGAGAACTGCGGCTCAAGAGCGTGTTGATAATTGAGCTTCGCATACCGCCCACGATCGTAAACCTGGTTGATGATCTGCTGAATATCCAGCGACACATCGCGATCCGTGGGGCGCAAGGGGATCGGGATTACGGGGAGCGGTTCCTGGAGCGAGGCCCCGAAGACTTTGGTGCGATTCCGGCTGCGAACGCTCATCATATAAGTCCGGCGTTTCGCAGCGGGAATGAACTCCTGGGGGGCGGCCAGCACATATTGACCTCCTCGCAGCAAGTCGATTTCCACGAGGTTCACGCCCGCCGCCAGATAGGCCCGCTGTTTGCGGCGGTAGTCCTCGCGGCCTGACTGAGTCAGTTTGTTCGAGGGACTCAGCACTTCAATGGCGGTCACGACCCGCTCGCCCGACGAGAGGTCCAGAATCTGGACGTGGCGGGCGGTCTGCGGGACTTCTTCCAAGACCAGCAGAGGTTCCGCGATGGCCACGGATTCTGTTTGATATCCCAGCGCTGTGCCCTCGAAGTCCTCGACGATGCTGACATCGGGCGCGATCCGGCGCGATTCGAAGTCCTCGTCGACGGAAACGGACTCTTCGACACGAGCGACGAGATTGGACGGAAGCTGGTCCTGAATCTGGTCGCGAATGTAAATCATCATGGCGGTATGCACATCGCGCCAATGAGGCTCCAGATACGGGTCCATGCCGGGAAACGGGCTGCTCATGAAATCTCCCTTGCGTCTGTCGGTGTGGAGCGAGTCGGGCGAATCTGCCACCGCTCCCGAACTTGTGATTCGGGGGAGCGGACGCAGCGCCGGGGGAGCGTGATGACGGGGTGGCTCACCGCCAAGTCCTCTCCAGATTGTACCAACCCGCCTGCCACTCGCGACAACAGTCAAGAGTGCGGGCGAAATAGCCATCCCGCCACCCCGCTTGTCGGGGTGGTTCCTGCGCTGGTGCGCTAGCGTGATTACGAAGTCGTGAGAACTGAATGCAGACGGGGGCGCACAGCATCGACATTGCCCCGTCGACATCAGTGCTTCACTTGCAAAGCCTGAATCACCGGATCGTCTGGAAACAGACCTTTGACGATCGCAATCAGTTGTGGTCGGATCGGATCGCAATCTTCGTAGTCGACTGCTTGCCCATTGTGGTAGACCCCCAGTATGTCGCAATGAAAACAGACCAAAACATCAACATTGTCGCCACCACTTTGAAATTGAAATCGGACACCATAGTCCGGTTCGCCGCAGGCCTTCGCCGTATCCCACAGGTACACCGCATCATCCATCAGAATTTCGCGAAGCTTGGCCACCGTCGCTTCGGGTACGGCAACCGGTCCCGCGGACATGGTGTAGTCGGCCAGCGACTGGACATGTTTGCTTGGTGAGGGAAGCCGATATGCCTGGACCGAGGTCGAATTTTGTACGGTGTTAATTGCCGTTGGACCACCATAGAGCTTTGTGACCTGACTCGAGAGCTTAGTGACCTGACTCGACGGCATCCTTCCGCCTTCTTGACAGCCCCACGCCGAGACCAATGCAATGACCCAGACGCTTGCAAACCGTGTGTGCATCTTGTGCTCCGAGCCAGAGATGTAGAACGTCTGTCACTCTTGCCATGCCAGAGTACCGATTAGGAGGCGCCAACTCCAGAGGGGCAATCCAATTCATCAACAGCACTGAGGTGCCGACGGGATCGCGGGATTGACTGATTCCCCAGCCGGATTACACTGTTGTTGCGAACCCGCACGGATTCTCGGTGTCCTGCCCAAACCATGACCCACACCATCCACATCCTTGGCCGACTGCTCCTTACTTCCCCCGGGAAGTCTTAGGCCAGTTGGCGAATGCCTTGCGATTCACCCTCAGCCTTGAGACTCTCCTTGAGTCTCGGGGCTGATTTCGTTTCGGAGCGAGCGGCAGACGTGAGTCTGCCGAGTTCTCGCATCGATCACCATCACTCGACTCCCCCGACTCACGTCGGGGGCTCGCTGGGATTTCTACCATGTCCGACACGATTACGATCTTTGACACCACCCTCCGCGACGGCGAGCAGTCGCCGGGTTGCAGCATGACGACTCCGGAGAAGCTGGAGATTGCGAAGGCGCTGGTCGAGCTGGGCGTCGACGTGATCGAGGCGGGGTTCCCGATTGCCTCGCCGGGAGACTTCGAATCGGTCAGCCAGATCGCCAACGTGTACGGAGATCGCACGACGATCTGCGGGTTGGCCCGCTGCCGGACCGAGGACATCGACCGCGCGTGGGACGCCTTGAAGGGAGCGAAGAACGTCCGCATCCATGTCTTCCTGGCCACGAGCGCGATTCATCGCGAGTTCAAGCTCAAGATGGCCAAGGAGGAGATCGTCCGTCGCGCCGTCGAGATGGTGAAGTACACCTGTGACAAGATGAGCCAGCGGAAGGACATTATCCGCCCGGATGTCGAGTTCTCGCCCGAGGACGCTGCCCGCACGGAACTTGACTTCCTCTGCGAAGTCGTCGAGAAGGCGATCGACGCCGGGGCCACCACCGTCAACATCCCCGACACCGTCGGCTATGCCACGCCGACCCACTACTTCAAGGTCATCTCCCACCTCAAGCAGCACGTCCCGAACATCGGCAAAGCGGTCATCAGCACTCACTGCCACAACGACTTGGGCATGGCCGTCGCCAATAGTCTCGCCGCTGTCGAGGCCGGGGCGCGGCAAGTCGAATGCACGATCAACGGCCTCGGCGAACGGGCCGGCAACGCGGCTCTCGAAGAGATCGTGATGGCCTTGCGGACCCGCAAGGACTACTACGGCATCGAGACCAAGATCAACACGCCGCGTCTCTTCCCGACCAGTCGGCTCGTTTCCAGCATCACCGGGATGAAGGTCCAGCGGAACAAGGCCATCGTCGGCCAGAACGCCTTTGCCCACGAGGCCGGGGTGCATCAGCACGGCATGTTGCAATCGCGCGAGACCTACGAAATCATGCGCCCCGCCGATGTCGGCTACATCGGCCAGAACCTCGTCCTCGGCAAGCACAGCGGACGCCACGCATTCCGCGCCCGATTGACCGAACTCGGCTATCAGCTCGACGACGCCACGGTGCAGAAGGTGTTCGACGACTTCACCGCCCTGTGCGACAAGATCAAGGAGGTCAGCGATTCCGACATCATCGCTCTGATCGAGAACCGCTCCCAAACCGCCCAGGCGATCTGGTCCCTCTCCAGCTTCAACGCCACCGCCGGAACCGGCTCGCTGCACACAGCTGCGATCGAGGCGGAACACCGCGATGGGCACAAGGTCCAGAAAGCCGCGACCGGGGATGGTCCGATCGATGCCCTGTTCCGCTGCCTGGGCGACATCACGGCTGTGCAGGTGAAGCTGAAGGACTACACCGTCCGCAGCGTTTCGAGCGGCACGGAAGCCCTCGGCGAAGCGAGCGTGGAAGTCGAACACCTCGACCGCATCTACCACGGCAAGGGGGTGAGTACGGACATCATCGAGGCGAGTGCGCTGGCGTACCTGAACGCCCTGAACAAGGTGCTGTCCAACGCTGATGGAAGGGCCATCCATCCGCAGCATGGGGTGTGAGGCGGTCAGCCGTCAGCCAGAGAGTTAGCCGTCGGGCGTGCCCGACGTGCTGATTCGATCGCAAGAGTATATTGCTGTCAGTTTGTCAGAGGGGTCAATGCATGTCATCGAATGCCGATCTCGAACAACGCTGGATCGATGCCTGGAACGATCTGTATGATCTAGCTTCCAGTCAAACGAATGTTCGTTGCCTGTTGCCTGACGGCTCGCAAGTCACGATGGAAGAGTGCAAGGGATGGTTGCAGGACTCCGCCTATGAGGGGTATCACCTCAATGTGGAGACTGGCTGGGTTGGATACAAACGCGGCATCTTGGTCCATCGATGGAAGACCGATCCGTGACCCCCACCCGGCGCGTGCCTACCATCTGGACCTTACGCAAAGCCTTTCGGCCAAACCACCCTGCCGTTTGACAGCCTGACGCATCGAATTTGAGAAGTCCTGGCCACCCTGCTAAGCTCTGGTCAACTTCGACCGCACTTTGGCAGTCGAATCCCCGTTCCGTCACTGAGGACGCGCTGGATGTCTGGCGAACAACGCGACAATAACTTAGGCATCGATTCAGAACTCCGCAACCGCGATCCGGCTGCGTACGCTGAAGCCTTGCGGCGGAAGCTGAAAGAGTTGGATCAAGCATGGGGCATCAAGGATTCGAATTCGAATGACCACGCCGACCCAGCGAGAGAGGGTCAGCGGGGAGAGACGGACGGGCATAACTAATGTTCGTCGCAGTTTTGATTGAGGTGAGCGGATAGAGAAAATGTACCGTGAGATAAGCTTTTAGCCTGTCATTTCATTGACGATGACAGGCTGAAAGCCTATCCCACGGGTCAGGCAAGTCTGGCCGATCACCTGACAGGGATGGCTCCGCCACCGGAGGTTCTTGCTGCGATCGGGTGATACGGTCTGAGGCTTTGCGAAGGCCGTGGTTATTTCATCTCCCGCCCCATCCCGCAGGGCCCGCAAGGGATTCCTCGTTGCGGGAACTGAGAGCGGGGAAGACGCCGGAACCGGCCCGACATCACGACAGCCGTCTGTTTCAAGCCGTCTTTTGCTTGAACTTGTTTTCCAACTCATGGACTCGGTCAGTCAAGTTCCTCACGGCCATCAAAGGGAAAAAAGTGAGCGACACAACAAGTCCGCATCCTCCACAGAGCAAGATGATGCCGATCCAGTGACGCGTGAAAAAATCGACTGTCTCGGCATTTGCCTGCGTCCTGAGTGCGCCCAGTGCATCCCTGCTCAGAATGGCCAGACCGATCCCGCTGAGTGTGATGAATATCCGCAGAAATCGCATCACGACTTTGACAATGTCGATGCCCAATTCAACGCCCAGCGCCACTCCGCCCAGGCCACACAGAATTTGAACGAATGACGGCATCAATGAACTCCCAGGGAGGAAGAGAAGTTCGAGTTAGCAACAGGTAGCACTCATAACCTCCCATCCACTCCGAATGCAAGCGTTGGCTGATCGCGGCGGGGGTGTCCCGATATCACATTGGGCGGCACCAATGCAACTCTGATGTGGTGAGGCCGTGACTTATCGCACCAGCGCGGGAACCAATGGGGCCAGCCCGGTGGCGGGGTGGGCTGAAGCGCTCATCCAGGTGATTTCCCCAGGCCATTTCCCCTCCCTCTTGGCCAACGGTCTCCCATCAAGTTAGACTTGTGCGTGTGAGTCTGAACGCGGGAGCGATGACATGCCGGTGCCGATGAATTGGGTGACGACCCGGCGGGGATGTTTGACGGCGGGAGCGTTGGGGGCGGCGGGATTGTCGTTGCCTCGGTGGCTGGCAGCCAGGGACGCTGCGCCGAGCGGACTCACCGCGAAAGCCGATGCGTGCATCCTGCTGTTTCTGGATGGCGGGCCGAGTCACCTCGACATGTGGGACATGAAGCCGAACGCTCCGGTCGAAGTGCGCGGCGAGTTCCAGTCGATCGAGACCTCGCTCCCCGGCTACCGCATGTGCGAGTTGCTGCCGCGACTCGCCCGGCAGGCCCACCGCTCGACGATCATTCGCTCGATGCACCACAGCGTCAACAACTCCCACGCGGGAGCGGTGTATTGCGCGATGACTGGGCATGATCGGGGAGAGCAGGGCGGGGGAGCGAAGCCTTCGGACAACCCATCGCCGGGCAGCGTGCTGGGCAAGCTGAGGCCGCCGACGAAGCCGGTGATCCCGTATGTCCATTTGCCGTACATCACGAAAGAGGGAGCGGGCGGGCCGCCCCAGCCGGGGTTCTTTGGCGGCTACCTGGGTCGAGCGACGGACCCGCTGTTCGTGACGCGTGACCCGAATGCAGCCGACTTCACGATCCCGGAG
Source organism: Planctomycetota bacterium (assembly GCA_043734065.1). GTDB lineage: Bacteria > Planctomycetota > Planctomycetia > Planctomycetales > Planctomycetaceae > TH-plancto1. Next base: position 892 of record JAYTFV010000444.1, on the reverse strand, counting down.
CTGTCGTTGACCGGCGATGTGAACGCCGCACGGCTGGCCGGGCGCGAGCAGTTATTCGCCTTGCTGGAGCGGCCTCCACTGGCGGAGTCGATCTCGCCGCCCGCGCAGATGAGCCGGTTCCAGGAGCGGGCGTTTCACCTCCTCAACTCGGTCGATACCCAGCGGGCCTTCCGGCTGCAAGACGAGGCCGATGCGGTGCGGGATCGCTACGGTCGCAACATCTACGGCCAGAGTACGCTACTCGCCCGGCGGCTGATTGAGGCCGGAACGCGACTGGTCACGGTCTCATGGGCTCCGGATGCGAACGCGACTTGGGACACGCACGGCGGGAACTTTACAAAGCTGCGAGGGGAGTTGTTGCCCCAGCTCGATCTGGCGGCGGGGAGTTTGATTGACGATCTCGCGGAGCGGGGGCTGCTGGAGCGGACAGTGGTGGCGATCCTGGGGGACTTTGGCCGCTCGCCGAAGATCAACGGCGGAGCAGGGCGGGACCACTGGAACTGGTGCTACTCGCTGCAACTGATCGGCGGGGGATTTCAGCAGGGCCTGATCTACGGAGCCAGCGACAAGATCGGAGCCTACCCGGCGGAGAGTCCCCTGATCCCCGGCGATGTGATCGCGACGCTCTATACCGCGCTGGGGATTGCGCCAGAAACTGAGTTGCGGGATAACCTCAACCGTCCGCATCGACTGGTGCCGATCGGGGATGTGGTGCCGGAGTTGCTGGGTTAGCCTCGCGCTCCGCTGCGCAAAGCCTCCGCGCCACGGCTAAGGACATGGTCTAAAACAAGTTCCCGAAATTCACCGCAGAGGGCGCGAGGGTTCGCAGAGGGGAATTCCCGGAGATCTCTCGGACCTCTGCGATCCTCCGCGCCCGCTGCGGTGAATCCTC